>JBDSPM010000427.1:0-9844 GCA_039930325.1 Saprospiraceae bacterium | reverse complement strand
GCGTACCGGGACAATTATCAGTGGCAGTGGCGAAGCCGGTGACTGTCGGAGAGGTGGATTGGGTACACTGAATAGTGGTGTCAGCTGCGCAAATGATCTGTGCCGAGCAATCTATCGATATGCACATATTGCTCACAGGCATACCATACGGGGGAGTGCTTGAGCCATTGTATACCCAGTTAAACTGAACAACATTTTCAGTCACTGGCAGAGATGATCCGGGAGGCCCCATGGGATCAACCATGGTGATGACCACACCATCATCACCTACTAAAAAACCTCCGTTGGCTGGATTCTGTTCAAGATCAAACACCAAAGAGGGGCAAAAAGGCACCATGGTATTGGCAGACGGGTCGACAATAAAACAAACCTGAAAGAGCCTTGTCCAGGTTGTTGTGCTTAGTATAACAGGAGGTGCGGTTGGATCAACCAATTCAATACTTGCGTTTTCGAAATCCAGAAGTGATGTTCCGAAGCCAAGTATGAATCCCGGTCCAGTAATGGGATTGAATACCGTAGGAGGAACTGGCTGTGACAACCCATATCCCGGTGCAAAAAGATGGAAGCCAAATGTATCTGGTGCAATTTCCAGGATGCTATCAGGATAAAAGAACCTCAGGTTAATTCCAAAAATCTGCACACCTGGCGTATTAGAAATAAATTCTACGTCTACGCAATATCGCATTGCAGCACAATCAAAAACAGGATTGGCGAAGCGCACAGTGACCGTTGGTTCTGTTTGCGAGAATGCTTCAGAACGTACTCCGGGCAGTATGACATATAAAGCCAGGAAGAGTATCGTTTTCAAAATGGGGGTTTGAAAATACATTGTATTAAATTTCATTTTGTTGAAATTGGCGGAATCAATTAAATCTGAAAGGCTAAATATTTTTCTACTCGTTTGCAGAAATGGTTAAGTGGCTTTTCTATAGAAGCTCCTATTTTCATTTGTTCGGGATTATGTACGGTATAGGGTGCTATATCAACTATTAACTATTAAGTAATCCATGGCACGCATTTTCAGAATGCCTTTGCATGCATTCTGAAAATGTATGAAATTTTAAAATGGAGAATTTAACTGAGAAAGCAGAAGTTAAGCCTGCATAAAGGCAGAACTCAAGGGTTAGCGAATGTGGGGTTCTATGTAACATGAGATCTGAACTCATGGGGTTTTAAGTTAGGGGTAATCGCACTATAAGGCGTGCAAGATCGAAAATTAATCAATACCAACCATGGATTCGAATAGAAATGAATAGTTTATGTAAAAAAATTACACCAACTTAAGATATTCATATGGTATACTATTTTATTTGAATTTTATAAATATCACTAAAGTATTCAAATTCAATCCGTCTCGTATTTGTTAATTAATATATATGTCCAGGATTTTTTGATAAAAGCTTTCTCTTGGTTCACTTATGGTGGTTATTATACCTGCCTCCATAAATTTATTATCATTGCCGGACATGGAAAGCAGAATCATCGGAAGATATGAAGGACATCAAAAGGGGCCTTTACTGATCTGCATCGGTGGCATGCACGGCAATGAACCTTCAGGAATAGAGGCCATAACAGAAGTTCTCAGGTTGCTACAAATTGAGCCCCGGGCAAATCCTTCTTTTCAATTTCGGGGAGCCATAGTGGGGATCAGGGGCAATCTAACTGCATTGAATACAAAACAGCGGTATATCAACAGGGACCTGAACCGAATGTTGATGCAGTCAGAGGTAGAAAGAATTCAGCATCTGCATCAGGAAGAGTGGTCTGTAGAAGAAGTAGAATGTATCGAATTGGTAAGAACCATAGATGAAGAGCGAAAAAAATATGATGCCCCTCTCACCTTAATTTTAGATATGCATACCACCACAGCGGATGGTGGCATATTCACCATTGCATCAGAGGATGAGCTAAGTAGGATTCTTGCTAAAGGACTCCATGCTCCGGTGGTGCTCGGCATTGCCGAAGATCTTGTAGGCACTACAATTAATTTTTTTCATACTCCTGCTTCAGGATGCTATTGCATTGTTTTTGAAGCCGGGCGCCATGATGATCCGGGAGCGATGCACCGATCAGTAGCCGCGATCATCAATTGCATGCGGAGTATCGGTTGTGTCGACGCTGGTGATGTAGATCATAGACATGATGGATTGCTGATCAACTTATCGTTGGGCTTGCCAAAAGTGACACGCCTCATCTACCATTTCAAAATACCTCCCGGGCAAAATTTTGTAATGAATCCGGGATATGAAAATTTTCAGAAAATATGCTCCGGCGAAGAATTGGGAAGAAATGAAGATGGAAAGATTTCTAGTCCTGTAGATGGATTGATCTTAATGCCAAAATATCAACCCAAAGGAGACGATGGCTTTTTTATCGTAGAAGTTGTAGAGGCCTGATATGGTCCTGCTTCTGCCCCCAGCGCCTAAAGGGGAGTAGCAATCCTTCTAGAGATTAATAGATTGATTGTATCAGTTATATACATTCGACGATCCGATGACATTTATAGTCCCCGTATTACGAATCGGAATTGTGCTTGAACTTGTAGCCGGTTTGGCAGTAGAATTACGGAATATCAGCGTGCCTGCGTTATCAATTGCACTTCCAGGTGAACCATTGCCACCTATCAAGGTGAGATATTGCATTTCAGCGGATTTGGTGATAGGAATGGACAACAGGCGGGAAACATTTGGACCCGCTTTAATTGTAATATTTGATCCCTGTGTAGGCATCCATTTCCAAATGCCATCTACCACCAGAGGCCCTGTAGTCACATTAATGGTCTGATTGTTCAATGCGGGAGTAAAAAGAATATTTTCATTATCATCAGCACACATGGAGACGCTTCGGAGCGTACCGCTTCCGCCATCATCTGCCGTTGATATGACAAGATTGCACCGGATATTGACAGAATAATCCTCCACTTCACCAAAATCATATGAGCCACATGAGGGTGGAATATTATTATACCGCATAGCGACTCTCATTCGGGTAATGCCTGTCAAAGTGCTTAAAGGAATGGTGATACTTCCGGTCACAGCACTGGTAGAGGGTCCTGCAGAAAAAACCGTTTCTCCTGCATCGACAAAATCTCCATCCTTGTTTAAATCAATCCATACGCGGTAATATTCGTTACGCGATCCCTGGAGAAACGAGGGAGTGATCGTCACAGTATTTGAGCCTCCTCTGGATAATGTGACAGTTTCATTGGTAAAATCGCTGTAAGATGTTGAGCCAGATGTTTTCGTATATCCTGCTAAACTAAAGGAGCTGATCCATTCAGAAGTATGATTATTGCCCTGTGCCGCGCAATAAAACGGACCCGGATAACAAGTTCTTGTCAATGTATAAGAACCGACCTGTCCCCCCCATCCCTGAACAAGGATATAATATGTCACGCCATTGGTGGTTGGAAAAGAAATAAGGCTACCTGTGTTACAATAATCATCTATACCGGTGACACAGGTTAAGCTTGCACAGGTACCACTATAGGCGTTCAGTTGCGTATCATAACTATATTGTGTACATGTGGCAATGATGACATTTTGTCCATCGCCTACAAAGGTGTACCACAAACCTGGTGCACCTATATCCGTGCCACACGTAAATGCTTCCGGATCAGCAAGTGCATTTGTTGTGTTCCCGGCCAGTGATGCACCACAAGGAAGGCTGATCGCCATCGAACAATAATCACCATTTATCGGGGTAAGTGTAGTAAAGCTTTCAGTGATGCATCCATTGACATCACCACTCGCTCCGTAAGGCGTTATTTTGACATAAATCGTCGTGGTGTATGGAAGAAGTCCCGGCGGGTCATAAAAATTGACGTTTCCAACATTCAATAGATTTGCGATTTGAGTTCCACCCGGGGTAGTCCCTATCGTAAGCTTATATCCGGTTTGATTCCCTACTGAATGCGCCCAGTGCAGGACAGCAGTCAGCGCAATATTGGTTGCACCATTGACCGGGCTTGTCAAATGTGTGCATACCGGAGGAACATTTGCTTCTGTTATAAATGATTGCTCCTGGCAACCAGTGGCATTACCCAGATTATTGAATGGTACTATTTTGACATAGATGCTTGTGATAAAGGGAAGGGTCCCGGGGTCATATGTGGTCACAAGTCCTACATTTACATTGTTTAATATGTTTGATCCGCCGGGAGTGGTTCCTATCGTCAGGTAATAGCCATTAGCGCCCTGGGCGCTGGTCCAGCTCAGGTCTTCATTAATGTCAACATTAACAGAATTGGGTAAAGGACTTGTAAGGGAAGTACAGGTCGGAGGGGAACAAGTACCCGTATTACAGGTGGCCGTATTGAATTTGTTTCTGATCACATTACCTGGTAGGGGTCCAAATCCATTATTGAAATTGATACCTACACCACTGATCAGGTGACAATAACTCATGATGGTACCGCCGGTTCCTGTCGGGATTATAGGTGCGGCGGGATTGTAACATGCTGAACCTTCAGGGGTGCTGCCATTGTTGGCGGCCCATTGGTTGCCACAGTCGTCGATCTGTGTATTGTTGCCATTCCAAACACAGGCATGTGTATGGTTGGATCCCATGTTGTGTCCCATCTCATGCGTGACGACCTCTACGTTCCAGCTATATGTCGGGAAGGGAACAATGGTAGTGGTTAAAGATGTGCTGACGGCGCATTGAAGCGTAGTGGAACAAATAACGTCGACATAAGCGATACCTCCACCCAGCGGCCTGGTACTCATGAAATGAGCTAGCCGGCCATTGTATGTCAACGTATCTATATGGGCTACAAATGCATTTAAGACGGCACTCGTAGAATTAAGACCGGCAAAAGGATCCGTAGAGGTATAAATGAAGACACTCGAGACTGAAACAGGAATGCTTTCATTTGCATAAAGTGTCTTGACCTCATTCCATAAGGCAGCCACCCATGCTTCTGTGTTAGGAATGCTGGAACCATTGTCCTGGTAAGATTTGAAATCGCATTCGACATATACTTCAACACAGCTGCCTGTGAGTATGCGGTTGGGCGAATTCAATGGATTGATGATCGGTGTTTCAGTTCCTGTGTCTTTAACAAAGCAATCCATAGGATTCGGAATGCGGATATCTTTGTCTTCAAAGGCAATATAGCTTCCATTCTGCGTCTGTTGGATCCTTTTATTACCATTCTCATCTGAATAAAGTATCTGAATCTTATCCCCGAGTATGCTTACTATGGCAAGTGAATTTGAATTGCCACGAATCATGCCTCTATAAAAAATATTTTCCGGACTCGGTGCCATACTCAACCCCTGACTTGTCAAAATGTGGGCAGTTGCACTGTAAAGGTTGACCCGGTACAAATCCAGATCAATATTGAATGGAGCCGGTAGTTTCAGTCTAAGAATATTGGGAGTGCTGGAGCTTATTTGCTGAAGGGTACTCTTATCAATAGTCATCGAGTAAGCCTGGCCTACATATTGGCGGGTGTCCTCCTTTGCTTCTACTGCAGCACTGAATAAGGAGATCGTAATTGGATTTTTGCCATGAAACAGGGCAACGGTCTCGAGAGCTATGGGTTTTTGCCCATTCAACACTGAGACTGTAAATATCAGTAACGAGACTATGAATGAATTCCTCCTCATACGTAAACATTATTCCAAAAAATCCAAAGTTGATTGGGGGGTGCAATTATTGATCCAGAAAAGGAGTGATGCCTTTGAAGGCGTGGCTCACAAATTACATAAACGCTTTGATCGGGAGAGTAATTATTTGTTACTAAGCAGTTTGCAGATAAATGAATTAGGTTTTGATGCCTGGCCGTCACTTTTTGTGGTCCTTAATTATTAACCAATGGATTAATGATTGGTCCAGGTGCCTGATAATATGAAAAATGCTTATTCCCGGAGGGAGATCCCTGGTCGGTTTTTTTGAATGGCGGGTAGAAAATATTTAGGCTGGCTATCCTGGTGTGGGATTTTCTTTTAAAATTTAATCCCAATATAAATCCGAACAACATGAAAAATGCAATTAGCTGGTTTGAGATACCATCCCTTGATATCGACCGGGCCCAGAAATTTTACGAAACCATTTTTGGAATTGAATTGATCCCAATGGATCTTGCTCAAATCCGTATGCGGATGTTTCCTATCGATGATCCCATGACAGGAATTGGTGGTGCTGTAGTGTTTGCAGAGGGGTTTTATGCTCCATCCATAAGCGATGGACCCTTGATCTATCTCAATGGAAATCCCGATGTGCAGGATGTGCTTGACAAGGTTGAAGCAGCCGGTGGAAAAATTGTAGTGCCAAAGACGATGATCTCTCCGGACCATGGGTATATGGCTGTTTTTATAGATACGGAGGGTAACAGGATTGCTTTGCATTCAGTCCCGGCGTAAGAGCGTAAGAGCGCAAGAAAAGTGACAAGCGCAGCGCAGTCTCGCCAAAGCTGCAAGCGTGACGCGGGAGAGAAGTGAGATTTGGGATGTGGGATTTGAGACATTATGTGACAATCTGATACTGTGATACTACAAATTTGAGAATGCGGATGTGTGTAGATATGAAAATTTGAAAACAGAATGGAGGCTATGAGAGACAAGATGGGAGTACCTCGAGTTGACTCGCCTTGTTACATGTGAATAAAATACGCAGCGTTGAAACCTTTAATTGCCACGGCTTTTAAGCCGAGGTGAGGAAAATCAGAAAGACGGCTTTAGCCACAAGTGATAAAGATGTGAATCTGAAAAATGTGATCAATGCATGAGCTAAATGGATCTGAGGTGCTTCAAGGTCATTTAATCACCACTTGTAGCATTTGAAGCTGTTGTCGACTTAAATGGAGTTTCACCCAGTTTGAATGTCAGTGAAATAAACGGGTTAACGACATATGACTTTTTGTGTAATAAATCTGGTGTAATGATTTCTTTTAGTTTTTGGCCCGGATGATACACACTGTTTAAGCGTGATTGATTGTGAGCTGTTAATCCCGCTACAAAACTGATATTTTGATTATAAATTAATGCTACTCCTAAAAATACAGTCGGTGATTCCAAATCATAACCCAGGCCGGCAGCTGCACTAACGTTAAGATCCCTTAATTCCCCTTCATAGGGCATCCATGTAAAAAAAATTGAAGGGGCGAATGCCAATTTAACCATATTGCTCTCTTGGTCAGGGGTTATTATAAATTCATTTGCGACAGGCTCAAGGAAAAATAACTTCTCCTTTGCAAACCACTGAGAAATAAATGAAAATCCATAACTGGTCAGCCATTTTCCTCTTGGGGTTGTTTTATATGTAGATTTCCAGGTGTGGTTGCCAGGATCATCTTTTCGTATGACGGTTATTTCAAGGTATTCACCTTTGTTTAATTTATAGGGCCCTAGATTCTGTTGTGAACATTTGATTGCTTTGTTTGCCAGTTTTATTGTTGCCATACATTCTTCAGCAAGTGAGGATTCCAAACTATTTATTTCATTCGTTAATTCAGTGAGCAGTTCAGGCAAGTCCTCCTCTTCTTTGCAGTCCATTACCTTCTTGAGCTTGGTGTAAAGAGGTAAACAGAGATCCTTAACAGCCGGTCTCGTATCTAAAATATTTATTTCAACAGAATTTAAACTAAGCGGTGGTATTTCAATGATATTTCTTTCAATTATTACATCATAAAATTGCCCTGGTAATTTATTTAGTACTGTAAAAGTTAAATCTTGATTTGCCGTGGCGGGCTTTGTAATTGTTTCATTCGGTTTATCCGTAAGATCAATACTAAAATGACTTTGGGCTGACATCCATGAACTGGTATACATCAGAGTCATTGATAAAAAGATGGCGAGGGAGAGTTGGTCTTTCATTCCTTTTGAAGTTTAAAGTGTTTGTCAAAATTCCGGATTTATAAATAAGCTCCGGGTATGTAATTTCGATTTGAGTGACTGGCTGTATTACGATCTCTCTAGTACTAGAATAATATGTCAAATAAATACAAAAGGTAACTGGAAAAATGCATTTGTTGAATATTCCATGAATTTGGATGTTGCTTTCAGCTTTAATTGTCCTCCGCCATTTTCTTTAATCTGGTATATCTCATGTACTGGTAGATAAGAACAGCCATACAAATACAGAGTCCCAGGAATTCGCGTACTAGCTCAACAAAGGGAGTCGATGCCTTCATCTCTTCAACGATGTTGGGACTACCTGCTGAAATCCATTGTGAAAATGCAGGGAACATGCGGAAGACCTGGTAGAGCAACACCAAAATACCTAAAATAATAGCCCACATATTGTATCTGTTCCATGCGGCAAAGGCGCAAACCAACCCGGTGAATGAATAAATCAAAACCCAAAACAAGATGTCACCCGGCGTGTCATTGAGTTGAAGGTAAGCGAAGACGAAGAAAATAACGGCGAGGACGAGGTTGAAGATTTTCATTTGTCAGAAAGCGCTTGAGCAGTGAAAGATACGGATTTGATCAAAACCAAGTCTGAAAAACCAATTCACCTTATAAGAAAACTGGACTATCTGCTCATATACAGAGCGCGACGATAATAAATTTTGATTGACAAACAATATCATCAAAATTTCATCTTTTTGATTTCTGTTTTCCTATCTTTAAGAATGCACCTTATTCACGCTTTTAAAAGCTGCAGCTATTAACGGAAAAAATATGAGCTTATGAAACTGATTGTATTAATTTATTTAGTGCTATGCATTTGTCGTACCGCATCAGCCCAATATGTTGGAATAGGAACACCTACTCCGGGTGAAAAACTGGATGTCAATGGCAATGTGAAGGCAAATGCTCTTACATTGAATACCGGCGGATCACCCTATGATTTTTTGATGAAGAATAACGCCAGTGGACAGGTGGGATTTAAAAAAGGTCATGGAGCACTAGCTCTTCATTATATGATAGCGTATGATGGTTTTTTTCCAACCTCGTCAGGCCCTTATAATTATAATGTTACGATGGTAGCAGAAATAAAATTATTTTCCGGAAATTTTGCTCCGAGCGGATGGTTATTTTGTGAAGGTCAGATTCTTACCATAGGAAGCTACATACCCCTTTTTCAACTTATTGGAACAACTTACGGCGGCAATGGAACGACTAATTTTGCCTTGCCGGATCTCAGAGGCGCTGTGCCGGTTTCAGCGGGAACATCAGCTGGAGGATATTCCTGGGAATTGGGTGAGAAAAGCAATTGACCCCTCAGATTAATCACCACAGATTAATCAGATTAGGTAGATTATTTTAACCAGCGAATTATATTTTAAGAAGACTGTACTTTATCTGAAATTCCTACTTATGCCTCGCTTTTTTTTCTTTCTCCCACTCCCATGCTGACTTCATGATGGCATTAATATCTTGTGAAGGCTTCCAATTCAGCTGATGACTGATTTTGGTATTATCTGCGTAGATAGCTGCGACATCACCCGCACGATGTGGCCCAATTTTGTAATTGACATTTACTCCCGCAGCAGATTCAAAAGCATGTATGGCTTCCAGAACGGTTACTCCATTTCCAATGCCAAGGTTGTAAACTTCGTAAGGTGGTTCCTGCTTCTGATCCAGTAAATGTTCCAACGCAAGAGTGTGTGCCCGTGCAAGGTCCATCACATGGATATAATCACGTACACAGCTTCCATCCCTCGTATGATAATCATCTCCATGTACGATCAATTCATCCCGCAGTCCAATCGCTGTTTCTGTAATCACAGGAATAAGATTGGTAGGCGGATTGAGTGATGACTCGCCGATCATTGCAGAAGAGTGTGCGCCAGCCGGATTAAAATAACGGAGGGAAATCCCTGTCATCTTTTCTCCAGAAGAGGAAATTTTGTTTCTGCTGTTGAAAAACTGTTCATAAAGTATTTCACATG
>JBDSPM010000426.1:0-9134 GCA_039930325.1 Saprospiraceae bacterium | reverse complement strand
TGGACGCCGCCTTGCAAAATCCATCTACGTCATTATACTTTTTCCCTTTGGTTCTCCAACGATGATACGTATCCGCGATAAAATGAATATCCGCATCCGTAAAGACACGCAGCTTACGACTCGCCATAGTGCCCATCTTTGACGCATCCAGAAAAAGGATCTCATCCGCTCGCTTGCGATGTACACCATCCTTACCATCTCTGTTTTTGCTCAGAATAAAAAGACACGCCGGAATACCTGTCGTCAAAAACAACTTATCCGGTAGTCGCACGATCGCATCGATCATACTATTGTCGACCATGTGCTGGCGTACATTTTTTTCGCCTTTGGTATTGGAGGTCATCGCGCCATTGGCCATGACGATCCCCGCCGTACCTGTATCGCTGAGATGAGACCAGAAAGTCTGCATCCACATATAGTTCGCACTCCCGTCTGTCGTAAATTCTTCTCTCGGCCCGAACAAACGCGGATCATTCTCCGGCAGATCTTCCGGATGCCAGGTGCTGACATTGAAAGGCGGATTAGCAATAACATAGTCAGCCTTCAGCGTTGGAAATTTATCATCGAGCAGTGAGTTGCCGAGACGAATATCAAAACTGAGATTGCGAAGCATGAGGTTCATCAGACACAATCGCAGCGTCTGTGCGGCCATCTCCTGACCATAGACCGAGATATCACTTTTGTTGCCGCCATGCTCATTGATAAACTTGAGGCTTTGAACAAACATGCCTCCACTCCCGCACGCCGGATCGAAGATGCGCCCCTTATACGGTTCGAGGATCTCCACCAGCAGCCGCACGATACTGCCCGGCGTAAAAAATTGTCCGGCACCCGACCCCTCCGCCATCGCAAAGCGTCCGATGTAGTATTCATAGATGCGACCCAGGATATCACTCTCCGGATTTTCTTTTTCACTAAACTTGGGATGTGATAGCAGATTGATGATGCCACCGGTCTGCTTGGCACTCAGCTCACTCCTTACAAAAATGCGTGGCAGAATATTATTGAGCTGCGGATTATAAGTCGTCAGCAGATCCTGGATGACATCAAACGCATCATCGATCTTGACCTTGATATCATCCTGTTCGGCGTTGTCTTTAAAGTATTGCCATGATGCTGTAGGCGGAATGACGAAGGTGTTGCGGGATTTGTATTCGGCTTCATCTTCGAGCACATATTTGATATCCTTTGGCTTGGTGGTGTAATAGTCGGAACCTGGATCCTTCACGAGTTGGGACAGCTCTTCGCGCACCATATCATATCGTTCGCTTAGGTGTTTGACAAAGACCAGGGGAAGGATGTAGTTTTTATAATTGTTTTCAGAGACGGCGCCACGTAGTTCGTTGGCGGCGTCCCAGAGTTCTTTTTCGAAGTCTATGTCGGGTTTGGGCATTGATTAGGTCAATTGGTGTAGGATAGTGGGAGGGAAGATAAATGAAATGACAAAACAAACCGATATGTTATTCCAAATGCCACAATATGTAATGTTTTTAACGGTCGTAGAGACGACGATTTTGTTGCTGAGCTGCAGCACAAGGAAGAGGTAAAGCAAGTCGAAGTATCGCGTCTTCTATGATAAATGTAATGACGAAACAAACCGATTTGTTATTCCAAATGCCATAATATGTAATGTTTTTAACGGTCGTAGAGACGACGATTTTTCGCGTATCCTATGTCAGGTTTCCATGCAGGATTTGAGACGCGATCAATCGACGTCTCTACAACCATTGAATTAAAGGCGGGAGGAGAGATAAATCTTTATAGTGGCTCACGCTTTGCCTTTTGCCTATTGCCTTTTGTCAATTGCCTTAGCCTCAGCCTTTGCCTTAGCCTTATTTTCAGTCCTCTTATAGACAATTCCCCCAACAATCCTCCCCTCTACCCCGTTTTTCCATATATTTATCAACAGAAATGGTCAGGTGTCTTTTTATAATTGCTATTCTTAGTTTTTTGTCCGGCGGCAGGTTGTGGGCTACCCATAACAGGGCCGGAGAAATCACCATAAAACAAACCAACGATCTCACCATTGAAGTCACCGTCACTACCTACACCAAAACCACGAGCACTCAGGCCGACAGAGACAGTGTAAGAGTATTCTGGGGCGACGGAAGCTGGCAATTCATTTACCGGATAAACGGAGAAGGAACACCCCTGGCCAATAACAGAAAACTGAACTATTACCGGGCAAGTCACACGTATCCTGGCCGGGCTACCTATACCATTTCAATGATGGATCCTAACCGGAACGGAGGCATCCTCAATGTAAATCCACCCAATTCAGAAGGTGTCCCATTCTATATTGAAGCGACGTATACATTTCTTAATCCGCAATTTCAGGGATATAATAACACAGCCATCCTTTTACAGCCACCAATAGATTTCGCATGCATCGGTCAGCGATATGTTCACAACCCGAATGCGTATGATCCTGATGGCGATAGCCTTGCATTTGAATTGATCGTTCCTTTACAGGACAGTGGCTTAAATGTTCCGAATTATATATTTCCTCAGCAAATTATTCCCGGGTTAAACAATTCCATGACCTTAGATCCGGTTTCAGGTGATCTGGTGTGGATATCACCGCAGTTAGACGGTGAGTACAATATAGCTTTCCGTGTCAAGGAATATCGAAGCGGCGTTCTGATCAGTTCATTTATCAGAGACATGCAGATACTTGTATTGAACTGCGTCAACCAACCGCCTGATATAGCCACGAAAGATGAAGTTTGCGTGATTGCAGGCCAGCATCTGGAAATAAATGTCGGTGTCAGTGACCCTGATCTCGGACAGTTTGTATCCGTTTCCGCAGCAGGTGGCCCATTTGAAGTGAAAGGAAATAAAGCTCATCTGGATGCAGGTTCTACCGGATTTCAGCCTCAGCCCCTTCAGGCAAAACTTACATGGGATCCACAATGCGACCATATCCGGGACCAGCCGTATACAGTCATTATAAAAGCTACAGATAATTTCTTTGATACAACAGGCCTTGTAGATCTGCATTCTATCCGCATCAGGGTCATCGGTCCGCCGCCTGAAGATGTAACTCTTGAAAATATTCCTGATGCTTTTCGCCTCACCTGGAAATCTCCATATGCTTGTGAGAATACAACATCAAATTATTTCAGGGGCTTTTCGATTTGGAAACGTAATGGCAGCAACCAGTTTCAGATAGACACCTGTGAGACAGGACTTGAAGGACGCGGATATACCAAAATTGCTTCCAACTGGAAAGGAATGCTGAATGGCCGATATTTCTTTGATGACAAGGACATCACTAATGAAGGAAGCTATTGCTATCGCATATTGGCTGAATTCGCGCAGACAACACCATCTGGACAACCTTACCTCCGTGTCGTAAGCATACCCTCTGAAGAAGTTTGCCTGAGAGCAAAAGCAGATCGTCCGTTACTGACCAAAGTTTCTATTGAGTCTACTGATGCATCGTCGGGCATGATCACCGTCAAATGGATTGCACCAGAACCGGGATCGATAGATACACTTGTTCATAAGGGGCCTTATCATTACCAGTTGTTGCGCGCCAATGAAATTAATGGGACTGATTTTCAACCTGTAGCCGGTGGATTTTTTTCCAGTCCATTTTTGTCAGGATTAAAAGATAGTATTTTGATTGATAAAAATCTTGACACCCGTGATCGTGGCTACAATTACAGGATAGATCTTTTGACCGGCGATCAGAATGTAGTATTTGGTTCATCGCAGCCAGCTTCATCTGTATTTCTTACGGCCTCTCCTTCGGATCAGGCGAATTTGCTTTCATGGGACTTTAATACGCCATGGGATAATTACGAATTCGAGGTTTGGCGCAGTGACCAGGGTAACACTTTTGCATTGATAGCTACCACTTCAGAAAAACTTTTTACAGACCGCCAGAATGTGGTAAATGGATTGGAATATTGTTACCGGATTATAGCGCTCGGTAATTATGGTTTGTCAAATGTCCCCTCACCATTGATCAATCAATCACAAGAGGTGTGCAGTATTCCGTATGACAATGTGGCTCCATGTGCTGTAGATCTGGCCGTTTCGAACATTTGTGACCAGGCTGATCCAACCACACCGGCGGATGCTTTTGTAAATTATCTGACATGGAAAAAAACCTGTCCTGACGACGACATTATTTCCTTTAAGATATTCTACAGCCCGGAGCCCGGAGGTGAGTTGGTTTTAGTCGGAACCCTGGATGCTACTGAGAATCACTTTGAACACAAGCCCGGAGAAAAAATAGCCGGTTGTTATACAGTGATTGCTTTAGATGAAAATAATAATGAAAGCGAGCCAGCTGCAGTAGTTTGTGTAAACAATTGTCCTGTATATGAACTACCGAACGCATTCACACCGAACGGTGATGGACAGAATGAAATATTCAAACCTTTACGGGCAAGGTTTATTGAATCCGTTGACTTTAAAGTTTTCAATCGTTGGGGCCAGGTTGTTTTCACTACCCAGGATCCTCAGATCAACTGGAATGGGACGAATAAAGCTGGAAAAGATGTATCGGATGGAGTGTATTTTTATACCTGTCAGGCTTTCGAAAGTCACAGTCTTCCCCCCATCGTGCTTTCTGGTTATATTGAATTGATTCGCGGATAAGAATCAATATCATCGCTGTTCATAAATACCAACTATGTTTTCAGGCATTATTCAAAGTACAGGTACGGTTCTGTCTATGGTGGATAAAGGCACCACCAAAAGGCTGTCGATTTCCTCGCCCTTTTCCTCTTCCTTCCATATTGACCAAAGCATAGCGCATAATGGTGTGTGTCTTACGATTGTAAATGTGCAGGATGGCTGGCACGAAATTGATGTTGTCAATGAAACTTTATCCAAAACTAATCTTGGATATTTAAAAATTAATGACATCATCAACCTTGAAAAATCCATTACGATGGAGACGCTGCTGGATGGTCATTTGATCCAGGGGCACATCGACAATACAATAACATGTCAAAATATTGAGGACATGGATGGAAGCTGGATGATCGGGTTTGACCTTGCATCGGACTACAAACCTCTTATAATTCCACATGGCTCAATTTGTATAAATGGCGTAAGTCTTACCATAGCAAATTTATACGATGATACTTTTGATGTAGCCATCATTCCCTACACATATCAACATACAAATTTCCAATTCCTCAGAGAAGGAGACAAAGTGAATGTCGAATTTGATCTGATCGGCAAATATCTTCTCCGGCAATTGGAGTTGAGGACTATAAATGAATGAAAGGGTAACTTATACCACAGGGTATTGTCGGTGGATTGAAGTGTGATTTATCTGAAGAAATGGCCCTTAATACGCATGGATTCAATCCGAATTTCGACGAAATGAATTTTATCACTCATCTGTCATTGGCCTGTTAATCAATTATTTCCACTACATTTTTTATTACAAAGATTGAATTTTTTATCGGCATATAAATCTCATTACATATAACAATAAATTGTAATTCAATATTCTAGCTCAAAAGCCATTTCTTATCTGAAGAAAGGAGAAATTAAAAATGCCCGCAAGATTCCTCCTGCAGGCATTTTATTTTCAAAAACAAGAATAGTTTATCTCCCCGTCTTAAATTCATCTTCCTCATCGAACAGGTGTTCGATATATTCTTCACCACCTTTGGCTTTTACAAGTACATGTTCAAATTTGAAAGCTCCAGTTCCTGCAGGAATTCGTTTTCCTACGATGACATTCTCTTTCAAGCCTTGCAGATCATCCCGCTTGGCACCAATAGCTGCAGTACTCAACACCTTCGTTGTTTCCTGGAAGGACGCAGCTGATATCCAGCTCTTCGTTCCTAAGGATGAACGTGTGATACCCTGTAGCATCGGACTTGACGTAGCTGCAATCGCATCCCTGTATTCCATGATCTTCTGATCATTCCTCTTCAGGAATGAATTCTCTTCACGGATTTGTCTCAGCGACACAACTCCACCCGCATTGTATTTCTTCGAATCCGCCGGATCCGTGATCACCTTGCGATCAAATATGTTGTCATTCTCTTCGAAGAAATCATGACGGTCAGCAGACTCTCCCTGCAAGAAGCTCGTATCTCCCGGATCCATGATCAACACACGACGCATCATCTGACGAACGATCACTTCGATATGCTTGTCATTGATCGCAATACCCTGCGAACGATAAACTTCCTGTATTCCATTCACCAGGTAGGATTGAACTGCAAATGGGCCTTTGATCGAAAGAATATCTCCCGGCGCAATAGCACCATCAGATAAAGCCATTCCTGCACGCACAAAGTCCCCTTCCTGCACCAGAAGGTGTTTCGAAAGTCCTATCAAATATTTGCGGCTTTGATCTGTTTTTTCATCCACCACATAGACTTCACGATTACCTCTCTTAATGCTTCCGAATTTCACTACACCATCAATCTCGGATACAACAGCCGGGTTGGAAGGATTACGAGCTTCGAAAAGCTCAGTTACCCTGGGCAAGCCTCCGGTGATATCCTGAATCTGGCTAGTCTTACGTGGTATCTTAACAATGATCCTCCCTTCGGTGATCTCATCTCCATCAGACACGTTGATATAAGAACCTACCGGCAATGCATAATTGCGCAATTCTTCACCATCTTTTGATATAATGCTGATGCCCGGTATCTTCTTCTTATTCTTCGATTCGATGACTACTCTCTCTTCATACCCCGTCTGATCATCACGCTCTGTTCTGAATGTCACACCTTCCTCGATAGAATCATATTTCACGATACCAGAAAACTCAGAGATGATCACAGCATTGAAAATATCCCAATGACATATCATGTCACCACGATGAATTTTTTGCTTATTCTTCACCATGATCTTTGCACCATAAGGAATGTGGTGGGTCGTAAACACACGGTTGTTTTCAGGATCAGTAATTTTTATTTCACCGGACCTCGAAATGACCACTTCCTGTTTCGTACCATCTTCATCTGCAAACTTGACCGTTCGGACATCTTCAAACTCAATCGTTCCATCAAATTTGGCTATAAGCTCAGACTCTTTCTTTGAGAGCGAAGCAATACCACCCACGTGGAAAGTACGAAGTGTAAGCTGTGTTCCCGGCTCACCAATACTTTGTGCAGAAATAATTCCAACCGCATCCCCCATCTCTGCAATTCTGCCTGTGGCAAGATTTTTACCATAGCATTTTGCGCAGGTACCTCTCTTGGCTTCGCATGTCAGTACGGAACGAATCGTAACCTTTTCAATTCCTATTTCTTCTATTCTTTCAGCAATAGCATCTGTGATGTATTCGCCGGACGCCACGATCAGCTCATCGGTCACCGGATGAATGATGTCATACAGTGAGTACCTTCCATGTGTTCTGGATGCAAGGCTTTCAATCACTTTTTCATTGTCCTTCAATGCAGACGTCTCGATTCCCCGTAAGGTCTCACAATCATTTTCCATCACTACAACATCCTGTGCAACATCCACAAGACGACGTGTCAGGTAACCTGCATCAGCTGTCTTTAAAGCTGTATCCGCAAGACCTTTACGCGCACCGTGTGTAGAGATAAAATATTCCTGTACACTCAGTCCATCAAGGAAGTTGGAAAGAATTGGATTTTCAATTACCGCTCTTCCTGTATCCCCTGATTTTCTTGGCTTAGCCATCAGTCCCCGCAAACCGCAAAGCTGCTTGATCTGATTTTTAGAACCCCGCGCACCTGAATCCAACATCATGAAAACTGAATTGAATCCCTGGTTGTGCACAGACAATTCCTTCATCAGGCTTTCCGTGATTTTATTATCCGCGTATGTCCATTTGTCAATCGTCTGATTGTAACGCTCATTTTCAGTGATCAGACCCATGTTGTAGTTGGCAAATACTTCATCAACATCATTTTGGGCTGCTCGTAATGTATCCTCTTTTATAGAAGGTGTGATCAAATCACCAAGCTTGAATGATAAGCCCGCTCTGAACGCCCAGCTAAATCCAAGATCCTTGATATCATCCAGAAACTGCGCAGTTCTCGGGAAGTTAGTCCTGATCAGAATGTCACCAATTACTTTACGCAGATTCTTTTTGGTAAGAAGCGTATTTATAAAAGGCACACTTGCAGGCACCACTTCATTAAACAGTACTCGTCCGGTAGTTGTCTCAATCAGCTTACTGACTATTTTACCGGTACCATCATCTTCCTTCACACGAACGCGAACCATAGCATGCAAATCCAGTTTGCCTTCATTGTGCGCTATGACCACTTCTTCAGAGCTATAATAGGTACGGCCTTCGCCAAGAACCTTATTGCCATTCTCCGATTTCTTTTCTTTCGTCAGGTAATAAAGTCCAAGCACCATGTCCTGTGAAGGCAATGTCACCGGAGATCCATCCTGTGGGTTAAGCATGTTATGCGAAGCCAACATTAAAAGCTGTGCTTCAAGAATAGCAGCCTGACCCAATGGAACGTGAACAGCCATCTGGTCACCGTCAAAGTCAGCATTGAATGCTGTACAAACGAGTGGGTGCAACTGGATAGCTTTTCCTTCTACTAATTGAGGCTGGAATGCCTGGATAGATAATCTGTGCAGCGTTGGAGCCCGGTTAAGTAGCACAGGATGTCCCTTCAATATATTTTCGAGGATATCCCATATCACAGGCTCTTTACGATCAACCAATTTCTTGGCCGACTTAACTGTCTTCACAATTCCTCTTTCAATCAGCTTCCTGATGATAAATGGTTTGAAAAGCTCAGCAGCCATACCTTTAGGAAGGCCGCATTCATGCAGCTTTAAAGTCGGTCCTACGACGATCACAGAACGACCGCTATAGTCAACCCGTTTTCCTAAAAGATTCTGCCGGAAACGTCCTTGCTTGCCTTTGAGAATATCACTCAAAGATTTCAAAGCACGTCCACCTTCTGCTTTTACAGCATTTGATTTCCGTGAGTTGTCAAACAATGAATCAATCGCTTCCTGCAACATTCTTTTTTCATTCCTAAGAATTACTTCAGGTGCTTTGATCTCTAATAATCTTTTCAAACGATTGTTACGGATGATCACACGACGATACAAATCATTCAGATCAGATGACGCAAAACGGCCACCATCCAACGGAACCAACGGACGCAATTCAGGCGGAATTACGGGAATATATTGCATAACCATCC
>JBDSPM010000425.1:0-4618 GCA_039930325.1 Saprospiraceae bacterium | reverse complement strand
AAGGCGTTCGGATAAAAACACTATTTAAGGCCAATCAGTTTTGAAAAAGCCGTATCCACCACACCCAGCTGTTTCGCTTTTAAAGCATTTTCCATAGCATTTGCCTGATCACTTGTCATGTAATAACATCTGGACAAGTTGAGATAATACACTCCATTGTCAGGACTGATCTGGATGCAGCGGCTAAAATCTTTCTTGGCTTCTTCGTAATTCTTAAGTTTATTGAAATAAAGTGCTCCCCGGTTGTTGGTGTATTCACCCACATTTGGCCGCAAAGGGATTAGTTGGTTATACATGGCCAGTGCCTGTTCGGTTTGATTTGTCAGTTCGTATGATCTTGCAAGAATAAATAGCCCATCCACCTGGTTTGGATAAAGCTTGTGATATAATTCAGCATCTACTAAAGCTTTGTCAGGAGCATTTGTTTCGAGATACGCTCGCGCCCTCCATTCAAGAGCATTCATGAAGTGCGGATCATATTTCAATGCGTTAGAAAGGCCATCAATGGTTTTGGGCCAGTCTTTTTTATCAAAATATTCGAGGGCCTTGTTTGTCCAGGCTCGTGGACTTTCAGGATAATGTTTCAACACATCTATCCAAAGAGATTCACTGGATTTCCATACAGGAATGCGCATCCATGATATCGCGGCAAAGGCGATCAGAAACAGCCCGCAGATCCCCAATACAATATTTTTGTATACAGACCATTTTGTCTGAAGGGCCGAATAAAGCCCCATGCAAATCATAAAAAATATACTGATATATGGGACATAGGTGTAACGTTCGGCCACCACTGCATTTCCGATAGAGACCACCTGGAGCACTAAAAGCAGATTGACAATATAAAATCCGAAGCCAAATAATACATTCCTGTTTTTGATTTTAAATATCAAATAACTCACACCGGCTATCGCGGCAATGGTGGCGAGATAATACAAACCTGTGGCATGTTTTGGAAAAGGATGTAAGGCTGATAATGGCAACGGAACAATCATCTTTACCAAATACCAGATTAAACCAAATCCCCCAAAAGCTATCCGTTGGTCTATACCACGGTAACCAATGGATTCGATTGCGCGCACAGATTGTATGGATACGGTGACATAAGCCATGACAGCCGCGAGTACGAATAGTGGAATTTTTTCAATGATCCACGACCAGCTCCACTTTCTTTTGAAATAAAAATCCAAAAGCAAAAGAGAAAGCGGTAAGACGATCGCGGCAGGTTTACACAATAAGGAGACTGCACCAAGCAACGTCGTACCTATTAAATAGTTGGTTTCTTTTTTCCTCAGATACCGGATATAAACGATCAGCGCCAGCAGGTAAAACAAAGTGTACAGTAAATCTTTTCGCTCTGAAATCCAGGCTACGGACTCTACATGCATGGGATGTATTCCGAATAATAAAGCCACAGCGGCACTAACCCATTTGTTACCGGAAGATAAATGAAAGATGAACCAAAAGACAAGTGCACTATTGATTAGATGAAGAAGGATACTTGTGAAATGGTAGCTCCACGGGGTAAGTTCAGCAAACTGATAGTTAAGTGCAAGACTAAGAATCGTCAGCGGATGATAATTGGATACAACTGGTGTAGAGAAAATAGCTTTTAAGCCATTGAAGCTTAAATCTTTCAATAAGGGATTACTTGTGACATACAAGACATCATCCCAGTTTGTAAATCCATTTCGCAGCACCGGGAGAAAGAGAATGAAAATAACACCAAGTACGGGAAGCAAATATTTGACATATCCCTTTTTTTCACCCTGGGTGACCACAGGAGCCTTCTTAAGGTTTGAAGATTTCCCTTTTGTTTTTTTACGTTGATCAGCCATATGAATTTCAGAGGTCAAAAATAACAGAAATCGGCAATCCGAGATCCCCAGGCAGTGTGGCACACTTAAGTGTGGCACACCTAGGTGTGCCACACTGTCATAACTGCCTGATAATACTCGTTGTTATACGTGGAAGCCTGGCACACTTAAGTGGCCGGTCACGGGTCACATAAAGCATTATTTCAGTACCTCATTTCTTTGCCCCGGCTTTGGGAACAATACTTGGATTGAGCAGTCCATGGAATGCTTACTTTTGTCTCGTCATCAGGATTCTAACAGCTTAGTATGCAACCTAACAGGCACTTAATCTCCCCATCAATTCTTTCAGCGGATTTTGGAAAGATCTACGAAGTGGTGGACATGATCAATGAAAGCGAGGCGGATTGGTTCCATATCGACATCATGGATGGTATGTTTGTGCCAAATATAAGCTTTGGATTCCCTGTGATGGAGGCTGTCAAAAGGAGGGCTACCAAACCCATGGACGTCCATCTGATGATCGAAAAGCCGGAGCGATATATTGAAAGGTTCAGAGATGCAGGAGCCCATATCATCACGGTTCATTGTGAGGCATGCACCCATCTGCATCGTGTCATTCAACAGATCAAAGAAACAGGCGCACTGGCAGGTGTAGCCATCAATCCTCATACGCCGGTCACACATCTCGTAGATATTCTTGAAGATGTCGATCTCATTTTGGTTATGTCTGTCAATCCGGGTTTTGGTGGGCAGAAATTCATTTATCAGTCCATTCCGAAAGTGACCCAGTTGAAGCAATTGCTGACGGAAAGAAATCTCTCTCCTTTTATCGAAGTAGATGGGGGCATTGGTTTGCAAAATGCGGAACGCGTGCTCCAGGCCGGTGCCAATGTACTGGTAGCAGGCAATGCGGTACTCTCAGCTGAAAATCCGCATGCCATGATCAGCAACCTCAAGTCAATAGGAAATAGTAGCCTGAAAAATATCCCTACTTGAGTTTCGTTCCCATCACGATGCGACTTTATATCCTGTTAGGAATCCTATGCGTTTCTAACACAGCATTTGCACAAAATACAATTACCATCCACGGCATTGTCCTCGATAAACGGAACAATGAACCCATTGAATTGGTCAGTATATATTCTGTAGACTATAGTGTCGAAGCCCGGACTTCAGAAAATGGATCTTACATATTGACGCTTCCTGCAGGTAAAGTAGGAACGCTGAATTTCAGACGAACAGGTTACAAACCAGTTGACTACGCTGTCCCGATTTTAAATGCCGGCACTGGTTTCGAACTGAATCTAAGTCTGCCTCCGGTTGAGACGAATATGGAAGTAATAGTTACGGCCGAACATGTCGAAGATGCCGGAATGGTACGTGAAAAAGTAGACGCTCTTAAATTGCTGCCGAGCACGACCGGCAATCTTGAATCAATACTTCCACACATTGCGCTTGGCACCAGCAGCGGAACTGGTGGTGAACTCACATCACAATACAATGTACGTGGAGGCAATTACGATGAAAACCTTGTGTATGTGAATGATTTTGAAATATACAGGCCTTTGTTAATTCGGTCAGGAAATCAGGAAGGATTGACGCTTGCAAATATTGATCTCATCCGTGATCTCAGTTTTTCATCTGGAGGTTTTGAAGCAAAATATGGTGACAAGATGTCTTCAGTACTTGATGTAAGATATAAATTACCGGATTCGGTGAGAGCATCTTTCTCATTGAGCCTATTGGGTGCTACGGGGCATATTGAAGGAAGCATGGCTATTGGAAAAGATCCATATAAACGATGGAGGTATCTCGTCGGAGTTCGCTATAAAACAAATAAATATTTACTTGGATCGCTTGATGTCAAAGGCGAATACAGTCCTTCTTTCACCGACTACCAGGTATACACCACTTACGATGTATCAAAAGACTGGCAGGTAGGTGTCCTTGCTAACCTGAATAAAAATAAGTATGATTTTATCCCAGTGAGCAGTGAAACAGCTACAGGCCTGATCAGTTTTACATTGCGCTTGTCAACTGATTTCGAGGGAGCAGAAAGTGATTTATTTGTCAATGGCATGACTGGAGCATCGCTTTCTTTTGTGCCGGATAGACAACGAAATCCTCTCTTTCTTAAATTTCTTATGTCAGGTTATAAAAGTCTTGAACGGGAAAACCTTGATATCATAGGCCAATACAGGTTAAGTCAAATTGAGACCAGTCTGAATAGTCCAAATGCAGGAGAAGAGCTCACACTTTTGGGGAGCGGAATTCAGCAATCGTACAGCCGGAATAGATTGCAGACTAATATTCTGAATTCAGAAATTAAAGGAGGCATTGAATTGGAGGGAGCAAACAGCAAGTCCAATTTTATTCAGGCAGGATTGAAGATCGGTTACGAAGATGTGACAGATCACATTCATGAATGGGAAAGGCTGGATTCTGCAGGATATACCATTCCAAATGATCCTCAGAATCTTGACTTGCAGTATTATTTAGATTCAAATAGAGATCTTCAGTCTTTTCGATATGCAGGTTATTTACAAAATACATTCACAAAACAATATTCCAATCAAAAGGAAATCAGGATCACGGGTGGAGTGCGTGGCCAATATTGGGACGTAAACAGAGAATTTATTTTTAGCCCAAGATTTCAGTTTACATATATACCGAGTGCTGACAAAGGAATTAAGATTGCAACCGGATGGTATACGCAACCACCTTTTTATAAAGAATTGCGTCGACCGGACGGATCCATCAACGAAAATTTGCAATCGCAAAAGTCATTTCAATTTCTCGCG
>JBDSPM010000424.1:0-3830 GCA_039930325.1 Saprospiraceae bacterium | reverse complement strand
CCCAGGACCAACCAATCATGATTATTTTGACCCAACCAACATCCCTTAATCGTCTTCCTTTAGAAAACAATGGCAGAACGTATGATATTGCAATTGATCCGCCAGGAATAAGCCACAAACTAAATTTCCAACTCATCAGTGGAATAAAAAGCCAAATGCTCATCACCACCCACACTGCACAATACACCCAGATATGAAGTTTATATTGCCGGATCACCCTGTATCTTTCAGTAGCTTCTACATGCCTTAATTTGTGAAGACCTATCACCCGGTGTCCGCTATAGAGGGCAGCAGTAGAAACTCCAATCAACAGGATGTAAGATAGTTGAGCTTCTCCAACATCACCTGTCAATTCAAATGTAAGAGTCGTAATACAAGCTGCGCAAAGCCCTATAAAAGCACCTCCGTAAAGCAGGAGATTGACAATATCACGGATTATCTTATCGATCAAGGTATTTGAAGTTCTGACCTGATTTTATTTTTTTAAGGCTAGCGACTACTAGCGAGATCAGTGCTTCCACATCATCGAAATGAGCCATTTCAACTGTGGTATGCATATACCTCAATGGAATAGAAACCAATGCAGATGGAATTCCACCTATAGCATATGCAAAGGCATCCGTGTCGGTTCCTGTACTTCGCGAAGCAGCTACGCGTTGAAACGGTATTTTATTTTCATTGGCCGCATCTTCAATCAGCTGAAGTAATTTACGATGTACTGAAGGAGCATAGGTTATCGCAGGCCCGCTTCCCAAACGCACATCACCTTCATGTTTAGGATCAATGAGCGGCGTATGTGTATCATGCGTGACATCCGTACAGATGGCAACATTCGGCCTTATCGTCTCAGCTATCATCTGAGCACCACGCAATCCTACCTCTTCCTGCACGGAGTTGATGATGTAGAGAGAATACGGCAATTTTATTTTCGCCTCATACAGCTTCCTCGCCACTTCCGCCATACAGAACCCACCAAGCCTGTTATCAAGCGCCCTTCCTATAAAATGCTTTTTAGTAATTTCTTCATAGGGATCATCATACGTCACGATACAACCGATGTGAATGCCCATCTCTTCCACTTCCTTCTTGTCTTTTGCACATACGTCGATGAATATGTTTTCGAGGGTAGGCGAGAGGTTCAGATCTTTTCCCCGCCTGACATGGATTGCAGGCCAACCAAACACACCGCGCACAATTCCTTTCGGAGTATGAATACTTACTCTTCTGCTCGCCGCAATAGTCTGATCAGATCCGCCATTCCGGACCACATGAATAAAACCTTTGTCGGAGATGTAATTGACATACCATGATATTTCATCGGCGTGACTTTCGATTGCTACACGATATTTTTTACCCGGGTTGATTATGGCATAGGCTGTTCCGTACACATCAGTATGCCATTCATCTACATAAGGGGTGATATA
This sequence comes from Saprospiraceae bacterium, assembly GCA_039930325.1. Lineage (GTDB taxonomy): Bacteria > Bacteroidota > Bacteroidia > Chitinophagales > Saprospiraceae > Opimibacter. The sequence goes on along the minus strand of JBDSPM010000424.1, from coordinate 2,406 downwards.
ATCAATCCAGATCTCCTGGCCTTTCGTTTCATTACCCGTCGGACTTGCATTGCTTAGATAGTCTTTGAGAAATTTCCTGGCTTTTTTATCAATCACTTTCGCTGTAGGATTAGTTGTGGACAAGGTAATGATCAGGCCATGCTTTGAGGTTGGCTGAGCAGTCAGTTAACAATTCAATAGGATGAGGAGTAATCACACCGGCTATCCTATCAAAGAATTCAAAATCTTTTACCACCTTCACCATTAAATCGATGAGACTTGTTCTGATTTCACAACAGATCATTAATATTCGGTTACCGCAATAGATTGGCGACCTTAAGCAGGAGGTCCGGGTTAAAGGTTGGTCAGGTTGACTGCGAACTGCTCCGATTTCGAGTAGTTTCGATGCAAGTATTTGATTGTTAAACATTTGTAATATAGAGAAGCGTGACCCAAAGGTATAAAATATACATCAATGAGAGTCCCTTGATCCTAACACAAACCTCAGATCTTGCCGACGAATCTGCTTTCGAAAGATCCCTCATCCATGCGATTTACAGAGGCAAGCCCAAGATCCTGCTTAACTATATTGAATTGCTGGAGAAAAATAAACATCACGAAGGCATCATCATCCAGTCTGACAATGCTGAACAGTTGTGGAAAGATTTTAAATCTCTGTATTTCTATATCAAAGCCGGAGGTGGTCTTGTCATTAATCCTTTCGGAAAAGTGCTCTTAATCTTCAGGCGAGGTGTTTGGGATTTGCCGAAAGGCAAACAAGATCCAGGCGAAACGCTTGCTCAAACTGCCATTCGTGAGGTTCGCGAAGAAACCGGAATCCCTGATCTCAAAATCATAGAGAAAATGGGCAATGGATATCATTGTTACATGATGAGCAAACAAAGAACTCTGAAACGCACCCGGTGGTATCTGATGCAAACTCAAACACCTGATCAATTAGTACTTCAGAAAGAAGAAGGCATCCAGGATGCCGCCTGGTTCGACCCAAAAGAATTACCAAGATTAACCATGCCGATGTACAACAATATTCGTGATGTCTTGAACAGGTACAGCGAAGAAAAATTGACTCCTATCGATCCGGTGAAATAATATATCAGTTGAGTATACATTTTGAACAATTAATATTTCGTACTTCCAACTTCGTATTTTCAGACCTTCACACTCTTACACACTTACGCTCTTACACTCCTACGCTCTCCTACTTACTCTATATAATAATCAGAGCGCACTGAGCTGCATCTGCCGAACTCGTTCGGGATGAGTCGAAGTGCTATTCAAACACAAGGCTTCCCACGCGTATCATATTGCTACCTTCTTCAAGTGCAATTGTATAATCTCCAGACATACCCATACTGAGAATAGCAAATTGATCCGTCTCACTGAAATATTTTTGCTTAAAAGAATCAAAGACATGTTTAAGCTGTTGCATTTCTGCTCTTACTTGTTCGATATTACTAGTTAGGCTTGCCATCCCCATCACACCACAAATTTTAATATTTGAGAATGCAATATGCAATCCGGATTTCAGGACTTTCTCTAATTCATTTATTTCCCAGCCATATTTAGTTTCTTCTTCAGCGATCTTGATCTGTAGCAGACAGTTGATCGCTTTGCATGCTTCTTTGGCCTCTTCATCCATCTTCTGCCATAGTTTCAAGCTGTCAAGCGATTGGACACAGTTCACATACTGTATGATAGACTTTACTTTGTTAGTTTGCAGGTGACCGATCAGGTGCCACTCAATATCCGCGGGCAAGAGGGCGGCTTTGACAATTAATTCCTGCGCCCGGTTTTCACCAAATATCCTTTGACCTAACCGGTATATGGACAAGATTTCAGCTTCTGTGCGGGTCTTTGATACCACTAAAAGTGTGGCCTTATGGATCTTGCTTTCATCCAACAGTAATTGATAGGTTTCAGGATTTGGCATGATTTCTGATATTAATTTATTCTATAATATGAGTTCAGGATCAACAACTCAGTTATCTGATCTGGTATTTGCGGCATTTTAACAATATCGTAAGTAACAGGTTCGTTCATTCACCAGTCTTGTTTTAAACACATTGGTGCAATGATGACATTTTACTTTCATTTCCTAAATTAATCTGACATGAATACGAATCGTGAAAAAACAAGTAGTGTGCTGGGCCTGGTCATTTCTGTGCTGCTGCATGGAATATTCCTCGCAGGATGTGTTGCCATTGAATTTAACCTCAGTCATGATGACGCCGCAGCTAAGACTGACAAAAGCGAAATCACTAAAGTAGCTTCACACATAGGCATGGCCAAACTGAAGAGCTAGACTTGTTCTTTTAAAACAATCCATGAAGCTGGCTGCTGACCAGGGAAATTACTTTTCCAAGATCTTCAGCATTTTTTTCAAAATCCATTTCATCAGCATTGATG
>JBDSPM010000423.1:0-2861 GCA_039930325.1 Saprospiraceae bacterium | reverse complement strand
GCTATTGAATTTGTACTCTTAAGCATATTTCTGATTTTAGACCAATTAAACCGGTTTTGGACTGGAGCAACAATGGCAGAACCACCACCATGATTCTCGATCCAATCATAAAAACAAGAAATAGTCGTACCTCAATGCAATGATTGCCTATTGCCGATCACTTATTGTTAATTGTCAAGTGCTTTAATCACATGGTCAAATTGCCACATCTTCCAATTTTCACTTTTCACTTTTCACTTCTTATAATTCTTCCGTTAGTGGCATGATGATTCTGATAGCTGCTTCAACCGTATATTTTTCATTGCCTACAAAAATCTGATCATCCACCAGAATGACGGGTCTTTTTAAAAATGTATATTCTTTTAGAATATATTTTCGGTAATCGGGCTCTTTCAGGTCATCGTGCTTAAGTTTCATATCCCTGTAAAGCTGTGCCCGCTTGCTGAACAGTGCCTCATACGATCCTACCAGATTTTTTAGATGGTCCAGCTCGTCTTCGGGTATAGGCTTATTTTTGATATCATGCATATCAAATTCACTAAGCCCTCCCAGCCGGTTGATGATCTCCCTGCATTTGTCGCAGGTGCCCAGATGATATATCTTTTTCATAAATGTTTTTATGGATTATTAGTAGCCTCTGTTATGATGATGTTTACAATTAAAATCAAATTTTGTTATCTGGTCAGTCGCAAGGATTGAAGTCTGGTAGCAAGAGATTGAATAACTTTATTAATCGAATCTTTTTCTTCTTCAGAAGCTAGACGGGTTCCATCCGCTATGGCTTTTAAAATCGAGTGTTTTATTCCGGTTTGCCTGGCAAAAACGTCTATGTTTAATTCAGGGAATTGCTTGAAAATGGATTCGAGGGCGAACTTATATATAATCGTGTATCCTTCGGAATATTTGTTGCTCAGCGTTTTATCTTCCTTCAGCGTGAGTTTGATAATGCGGTCTATATTGGTTTTGACATCTGCAAAGCTAAAGCCTCCTGCAGTACAACCATCAATTTCATTTACGAATGCAAAAAAAGCATCCTCACTTTGCTCAATAGTTACATTTAGTTTCTTCATGTTTATTTCAGTCCCGCTTTTTTTAATATACTTTGTGTAGTTCCCTTAGGTAAGTCTTTTGAACCATGGAAAGGTATAACGATAATTCCTTTTACTGTACTGTGTTTAAAAATTCGATGGCTACCGTTTTGGTGATCAAGAAACCCGCCGAACTTTTTGACCAGCCTTTCTAATTCAACTGGGTTCATCCCTAAAAATAATCAATCTTACGAATTCAAGGTCCCGTCTTGCTTCTTTTCACCCTGGACTTTTATATAGGTTTATTAGTTCATGCCCCTCAACCTCAACCCACATCATGCCCTATGCTCTCCCGCAGCATCCCAGTGTGATGGCGGGATCTTCGCTGCGCTACGACATGCCCCATGCCTCTCCTGGTTGCCATAGCCATTATGCGGAGGCAACTGCTATCTTTGAAAGCCCATGAACGAATCCGAACTCATCCTCAACGCCGACGGCTCCATTTACCACCTTGCACTGCGTCCTGGAGAAATTGGGAATACAATCATCCTGGTTGGTGACCAGGACCGCGTTTCAAAAGTGTCGCAATACCTGGATCGCATCGAGTTTAAAAAGCAAAAAAGAGAGTTCGTCACGCACACAGGTTGGCTTGGAGAAAAAAAGATAACGGTTCTATCGACAGGCATTGGTACAGACAACATTGATATTGTCATCAATGAATTAGATGCGCTTGTCAATATCGATTTCGAAACCAGGCAAGTAAAGCCAAGCCTTCAATCACTCTCCTTCATACGGATTGGAACTTCCGGAGCCATTCACCCCGATGTGAACCTTGATGATGTGGTTGCGTCCAGATATGCTATTGGAACTGATGCCCTGGGTCATTATTTTGAAGTTGAAAAACAGCCGCATCCACTACTCCCACCATGGTCTTATCTGACTGGCAGGTATGATTTTGACCTAAGTCATTTCCCTATACCATTCACTGAAGGGATCACCCTGACTTGCCCTGGTTTTTACAATCCACAAGGCCGTGTATTAAGAATTGCTTCAAAATATAATTTGCCTGTAGAAAAACTAAATTCCATATTAATCAAAAACACGCCGATCACCAATCTGGAAATGGAAACTGCCGGAATTTATTTATTAGCTGATCTTCTCGGTCATAAAGCCATTTCTTTCAATGCCATTCTTGCTCAAAGATTGATTGGAGCATTTAGTAGTAATCCTGAGAAAACAATTGATGAGTTGATTAAAAATGTTTTGAATTGGATTTCCTTTAATCCATCATCGCATATTTATTGATAGAGTATGATTTCAAATTCTTTTTCACTTTTCACCAACTCTTCCAAATAAAGATTATAAATCCAAACTCTATCCAATAAGGAAGGTGCCTCCCTCAAAGCATCAGGCTCCCACGATTGATGTGGCCTGCAAAGAATATACAGATCCGTTAAATCCTTCTCCAAAGCATCTTCAACCAAAGGAATGACAATGTTATATTTTATTCTCGCCCACATCCTCAAGTTCATCATCCCACCATCAACAATAATAATTGACGAAGGATGAAGGTCGAAGGACGATTTTATTTTAGTCAATGCAACGTTTAGAATAGTATAATCTATATCACCTGTTAGAACATTGTGCCTTGAAGATTCAATGATTTCTTGATTTTGCTTATTGCCCATTGCCCATTGCTCATTCATTGCAGCAAGGATTTCCTCTAATTGCCGAATTGCTATGATTGACAGGTCTTCCACATTGTAAGCCCTCCCCAGGTTTGCCAGATATTCTCTCGCATACTCCGGCACCCAGGGACATCCAAGCACCTCT
>JBDSPM010000422.1:0-5167 GCA_039930325.1 Saprospiraceae bacterium | reverse complement strand
GACTTGGCAGGCCACTGATGATTGTGGAAATTCAAGCACATGCATTCAGCTTATCGTAGTACACGATGCGACTCCACCCACCATCACTTGCCCGAACGGTATTACAATTGAATGTACGGCTAGTACGCTGCCAGCGAATACAGGCACTGCTTCAGCTACTGACAATTGTGATCCAACACCTACATTAACTTTTACGGATGTCACGGTAGGAGGCGCATGTCCGCAGGAAAGAACCATTACAAGGACATGGATAGCAACGGATGAATGTGGAAATTCAAGTAGCTGTAGTCAGACTATTGTGGTAGATGATAGTACAGCTCCTGTCATAACATGTCCTGTTAATATAACAATACAATGTACTGCCAGTACATTGCCAGCAAATACCGGTTCAGCAACTGCTACTGATAATTGCGATGTGACGCCTACTATTACATTTTCAGATGTTATCGTTGGAGCCGCATGTCCGCAAGAAATGACTATCACAAGAACCTGGATGGCTATTGACGCTTGCGGTAATTCAAGTGTTTGTACTCAAACGATTTTTGTAAACGATAGTGCAGCACCTTCGATCAGTTGCCCTGATGATATTTCTATTCTTTGTACGGACAGTACTCTTCCGGGTTTTACAGGTACTGCAACCGCTTCAGATAATTGTGATCTGTCTCCAATGGTTACTTTCAATGATGTCATTCTACCCGGACTTTGTCCACAGGAACAAACGATCCAAAGAACATGGACAGCATCTGATGATTGTGGAAATAATGCTACTTGTTTACAAACAATTTCTGTTGATGATAATGCTGCTCCGACTATTGCCTGTCCTGCGAATGTGACCATCCAGTGTTCAGCCAGCACATTGCCTGAAAATACAGGAACTGCTACAGCAACCGATAATTGTACAGGGAGTCCTGTAATTACATTCAGTGATGTGACTGTTGCAGGTGCGTGCCCTCAGCAATATACGATCACCAGGACCTGGACAGTTTCCGATGGTTGCGGAAACACCGCTTCATGTACACAGACAATAGTTATCGATGACAGTATTGCCCCTACGATCACATGCCCACCTAATGTAACGATTGAATGCAACTCATCCACCTTACCTCCGATTACAGGCACTGCCACGGCAACTGATAATTGCGATGGTTTACCAATTATAACATTTACTGATGTTACAATCGCCGGTGGAGGATGTCCGCTTGGATTTTCTATCAACAGAACCTGGAAGGCCACAGATCATTGCGGCAATTCAAGCACCTGTATCCAAACAGTTTCCATAAATGATCTTGTAGCTCCTTCAATCACATGTCCTCCGAATGTAACCATTCAGTGTAATGCAAGCACGTTACCGGCAAACACCGGAACTGCTACCGCAACTGATGTGTGTGATGCAACACCTACCATCACATTCTCAGATGCTGTAACAGGAGGAGGTTGTCCTCAAACGCAAATTGTAACAAGGACATGGGTTGCAACAGATGATTGCAACAATTCGGCTTCATGTGTCCAAACTATCGAGGTAAGTGATACTAATCCACCTGTGATTAATTGTCCTTCCAATGTGACAATTGAATGTACAGGCAGCACAGCTCCCGCTTCAACAGGTTCTGCCACAGCTACAGATATTTGCGATGCTAGTGTGATTCCGACATTTACAGATGTGACAGTTAGTGGAGGTTGTCAGGGGGTATTTACAATTATCAGAACCTGGACAGCTACTGATGACTGTGGTAATTCAGCCACATGTAATCAAAGTATTTTGTCTCAAGATACAACGCCTCCAATTTGCTCTGCGATGAATATTACGGTAACCCTTGCTGCCAATGGAACTGTTACAATTACGGCGTCCCAGGTTGATAATGGTTCGAGTGATAATTGTGGCGGCCCGGTCAATTTGGATGTGAATCCAAGTACATTTACCTGTGCAAATCTTGGAGAAAATACAGTCACGCTTACGGTTACTGATTGTTCAGGAAATTCAAGCACCTGCACGGCTATCGTTACGGTTATAGAAGGTCCGGGAGGATTACAGGCTAATTGCCAGAACATAACTATTTTCCTTGACTCAAATGGAAATGCATCTATTGATCCGTCACAAATTGATAATGGATCAGGTGGAGGTTGTTTTGCTGGCACCCTTACGTTTATGCTTTCCCAAACCGATTTTAACTGCTCCAACTTAGGACCAAATATTGTCATCCTGACCGTAACAGATGAGATGGGAAATAGCGCAACTTGTTCAGCTGTTGTGACTGTGGTAGATAATTTGCCACCAACCATTTTGTGCCCGGCAAATATTACAGTTGATTGTCATAATGTGACAAATCCGGAGAATACAAGCCAATTTGGGAATGCAACTGGAGATGATAACTGTCCTCCGCCGACGATTACAGAAACGCATGTCCTGAATCTGAACTCCTGCAACCTGGGAACCATCACAAGGACATTTACTGCAACTGATGGGTCAGGGAATACGGCGACGTGTGTTCAGGTGGTCACTATCTATAATCCTGATCCACTTGATGCCAACGATATCACATGGCCTCCTTCACCCATCAGTGTGAATATTTGTAATTCAACGGAACCGCAAAATATACCAAACGGGATACCTGTCATCAATCCAAGTGCATTGCAATGCTCAAATCCGGTAATTGCTCATGTCGATGTGACACAAATAATTATTGACAATAATCCAAATACACCTTGTAAAATTATCACAAGGACATGGACAGTCACTGATAATTGTCAAACCCCGACGGCTACATTCACATTTGTGCAGACCATCAACGTGCAGGATATGGTTCCGCCACTGTTTACCAACATCAATGACATGACGAAAACCGCGAATGCGAATTGTGTTGCATTCTTTTCCCTGATTGCTTCGGCAACTGACTGTGCGGGTGTTTCAATCACTAATAATTCTCCATATGGAGTGAATTCAGGCTCGAATGCAAGCGGTAATTATCCGGTCGGGATGACAATAGTTTTATTTACTGCTACAGATGGTTGTGGAAATATTTCAACCATGGATGTCAAGCTTACAGTTATCGATCCAAATCCTACGACCTTCATGTGTGAAAAGATGATCGTTTATTTGCCTCAGGAAACTGAAATCACACTTAATGCGGAGATTTTCGTAATTTTTACTAATGGTGGTTGTACGAATTCTGAGGACTTTATTATAAGCTATTCCAGTACAAATCCGTTCGACACGGCGCGCTTATACGATTGTGGTGATGTTGGTGTATCTACATTCCCTTTATTTTTCTGGAATGCCACTGGCACGGCGAAAGTTGATAGTTGCATGTTTGCCGATCTTGAATTGCGCGATCCTGATGACTTCTGCATGGACGGGCTTGTATTGATCGGAGAGGTAGAAAGTGAAGACGGGCTTCCTGTGAGTGGTGTACAGGTAAGTATTGAAAATGCGCCCATGCTCCCCGATACGACAGATCTGACCGGACGATACATGATTCGGGGTCTCAGTAAAGGTACCGGCTACATGGTGGCACCATATAATGATCATAATCCACGAGAAGGGGTGTCTACGCTCGATTTGGTCTTAATACAAAAGCATTTGTTGGGTATTACTAAATTGACGTCTCCATATAAACTGATAGCGGCAGATGCAAATAAGAATGGGAATGTATCGGCCCTTGATTTACTGGATATCCGAAAACTCATACTTGGCATCACCGATCATTTTACAAATAATACGTCATGGAGGTTTGTTTCCCAGGCATATGAATTCCCTGATCCTAACAATCCGTTTGCTTATCCTTTTGTTGAAGACGTGTGGCTGGATAGCATATCTTATGATGTCAATCATTTAAATTTTATTGGTGTTAAAATAGGAGATATCAATGGGTCGTACTTCCTCACTCATTCCGGGGGTGGGCATATTGGGCCAAGGTCCGCTACAGACTTCGAATTGGATTTACATAGCTATTCGTCCCTGCAACCGGATCAAAATAGAATAGAGATCAGTGCGGGACCTAACCAGTCAGATATTGATGGTATTCAATTCAGTCTCTTCATAGGTGAGCTGGATGAAGATCAGTTGACAAGGATACATTCTGATCTGCTTGGTAAAGACGAATGGTACTACGATGCCAGTGAAGGAACACTAAACGTGAGCTGGACTACAGCAAATTCAAAGGATATCACAGGGAAAGTAATTCTTTCAATTCCTTCGGTAAGCCGGGCCACAACAAAAATTAATCTTGAGTCCACTTTCATGTTACCGGAAGCATATAAAGGTGAAGGGGAAAATATCACCATTAGAAAAGTCAATTTGAGGATTCTGGGCGCCGAGGAAACTGCTGTAGATGAATATCACCTATACCAGAATATCCCAAATCCTTTCTCAGATGGAACGGTGATAAGCTTTTATGTGCCTCAGCAAGAAGATGTTCGTTTAGTAATTCATGACAGTGCAGGCAAACTTGTGTTTGATTATTCTACTTCCGCTGTTGCAGGACATAATGATATACATGTGAAGTCAAGTTCGTTAAAATCGCCAGGTATGTATTACTATACATTATACACGGCTAATGCAAGTTTTACCCGAAAAATGAGCTTTACAAATGATTAGTTTTTTTGAGACTCTGGGTCTTTTTTAAAGGATCCATTGACGTTACTGTTTGGGAAATCCCTCCTGCTGGAGGGATTTTTTTTTCTTTTTACTGAAACAGGTAATTTAATTGTTTATTTAAATATATAAAATATTGTATTTGAGCAGTATATAAGTTATAAAATTTAATAATTTAAAAAATACCTTATCAAGGGCATAACAACATATTATAGCTAATCTATATTTGTGTTGGCATTAAAGATTTTCTTAATCTGTTAAGTGCTGATATTTACTTTTATACAGGTGGCAATTTTCTGTATATGTTTGAACCTCGATTCAATTGCGATTAAAGACCTCCTGATTTTCAACTGATAATAAGCCTGATTTGGCCTGAATCCCTACAACCGGATTCTGTCCAAAATGATCACACAATGCTATTGACAAAGATTTATGGCCGTTAGCTGTACTCTTTCAATATAGGCTTAACTATTTTTTTTAACTAAAACTAAGATCTCATGAAGAAAACGGACTATTCTGTTTCTCTCAGGGATGGTGTGCGTAAACGTCTCAAACAGTATCAAAGACTTTTGTCCC
>JBDSPM010000421.1:0-2679 GCA_039930325.1 Saprospiraceae bacterium | reverse complement strand
TGTTTGGCCTGGACAATGCAACCATTCGTATCGGGGGGAACTACGGCATCACCGATCGGCTGATGATAGGAGGCGGCAGAAGCAGTTTTCAAAAAACGTACGACCTGTTCAGCAAATTCAAATTATTAAGACAAACTAAAGGCGCAAAAAAAATGCCCGTTTCAGTTTGTCTGATGGGTGGTGTCGCGCTTAAAACGAAGAGGCCGACAGATCCGGATCGCGAGAATTTTTTTAGCAGCAACCTGTATTACACAGGCCAGCTCATCATCGGACGAAAATTTTCTAAAGCATTTAGCTTTGAGTTAGTTCCTACTATTGTCCATCGAAACCTCGTCCAGACGAATGCTGAGAAAAATGATGTCCTGGCCCTTGGTGCCGGCGCCAGATTCAAGCTTGGCAAAAGAACCTCTCTTAATGCAGAATATATATATGTCCTTCCGAATCAGTTAGCCCCGGAGTATAGAAATTCGTTAAGCTTCGGATTTGATATTGAAACAGGTGGACATGTCTTCCAGCTGCACTTCACCAACAGTACTTCCATGATAGAGAAAGGCTTCGTAGCTGAGAGTACCGGCGACTGGGGCGCAGGCGATATTCATTTTGGATTTAATTTATCCAGAACTTTTACGATCAAATAGTAATCAAAAACTATAAGTAGCAATAAAGCTTAAGTTTCATAGCTGAACATGTATTTTTACAAAAAAACATCAGCTATGACTATTAAACAATTAATCGAACTTGAAAACAAATCAAAAGAAGTATGGGTCATCAGCCCCATGCTGAATTACGACACACAGAATAGTACCTTTTCTGAATTAGTCAGCGTCAACCTTGGCGAAAATACAAAATACAGGTATATCGTCCCGGCCACGCCGATGGTGGAGAAAAACCTGGAGCTATATAAGAAGCTCTATAATGTTACAGAAGAAGACATCAAAGCCAACTTCCTGATCCTTCCTGCGTCTGAATTCAATCCATTTATCGTAGAGTGTGCCATTTATGATGCATCTACCGAATGTGTGGCCTGTGCCGCTCCCGCAACAGATGACAGCAATGGCGAAGTGATCATGTTCAATAGCCATATAGCTAAAGAAATGGCTGACAACTTCAAATCGCTCTGGAAGAAATATAAGCGTGTAAGCCTTTAGGCATTTCATCCGTATTTTCCAGGTTTATTATGCTCCAAAGTTTGGGCGTTTCGTCACTCAATTGTATCTCAACACATGGCCAAGTCCTCCGGATCGAAAAAAGAGAACATTAAGAGATCAGGAGCGACACCTGTAAAAAAGAAAACAGTACCAACCTCATCTTCTTCCTTGTCGAAGTTGGTGAAAGCATGGCCGATGATTTTACTTTCGATTAGTGCTATCATTGTCCTTCATGCGCGTATTCAGCTAGTAAGCATCCCGATGGAAAGAGATGAGGCGGGTTTTGCTTACATCGGGCACTGGCTGTTGAAGGGAAGAAGCCTGTATGTGGACATGGTGGATAATAAGTTGCCAGGTTTATATATCCTCTATGGTTTTTTTACATCGTTGTTTGGATACAATGCTACTGGTGTGCATTTGGGCCTGTTGCTTTCCAACGCAATATCAGGTTTATTTTTTTTCCTGCTCTTGCGTGATCTGTATAATCGCTTTGTGGCTGCAACAGCTACCGCCTTTATGTTGGTGCTGTTGGCAAGTCCGAATGTACTTGGATTTGCAGCACATGCCACGCAATTGCTTTTGCCATTCGTGATGGGAGGGTTCTATGTATTCTGGAAAGGCATCCGATCCGGTAAAATGGGCTTGTTTCTTATCTGTGGATTGTTGCTTGGATTTGCATTCGTCATCAAGCAACAAAGTATTGTCTTTGGGGTATTGGCTGCGTTGATTTGGTGGCCCATAAGATTGCTGTGGAATAAAAAGGAAAAAAGCAAATTCCCAATTTTTGAATGGATCATGCTGGGCATCGGAGGCTTGCTGCCTGTTTTGTCTATCGCTATTTATTTCAAATTGACCGGCAGATGGGATGAGCTCATTTTCTGGTCTGTTAAACAACCGTCACGTATGACAGCAACGTTCTCCAACACAAGATGGGAGCTGTTTAAACATTTTGTTCCCATTGTGACGAAACAGGTTGAATTATTTTGGATAGGAGCTGTCGCAGGAATAATCTTGTTTTTTATTACGGGTTTTAAGAGGGGAGCAATATGGTTTGGAGTACTCCTGGCCTTATTCGGTCTTTTCAGTGTCATCATAGGGGCAGCGTTTTACCAGCACTATTTTGTTCTTGCTCTTCCGGGAATTGCGCTGCTCTCAGCAGTGGCTATATTTTGGATTTCTCTCAAAGTAGGGAAGGTTAGCCTGGTGGTTTGTAGTCTCATTGCATTGATTTTTATGATTTGGCCGGTCATCAGCGAGAAAGAATATTTTTTTCACCCGGACATGAATCGTATTCATCAGCGATTTTACGGCGTCAACATGTTTCCTGAGCTGGAAAGAGTAGGTAAAGAATTGGCAAAACGCGTCCCGGAAGGTAGCCGCATTGGGATCATGGGATCTGAGCCCGAAGTGCTGGTGGCTTCGGATCGCGAAAGCTGTAGTAAGCATTTATTTATGTATCCCATTTTGTCAGATCCTGTCTTGTCACCGCCGCTTCAGGATGAATATGTCAATGAGATGGAAATGTGCAAAC
>JBDSPM010000420.1:0-6234 GCA_039930325.1 Saprospiraceae bacterium | reverse complement strand
CTGAGTGCTTTTTCTTAAACCCGCCGGACTTTTGCTGATCTTGATGATCTGCCTGTACAGCGGTATTGGATCAATGGAGTGCAACAGGGTAAATTGCTCTTCATACGACTCTAATCCTAAAAGCTTTTTTCCATTTTTCTTTGCATAGTTCCAAAGATGCTCATCAAGAGAGATATGATGCTCTGATTGAAGTACGCTGGTCGAAATGGCACTCATGATCATAAGCGGGTGCAGATGGGAATACGGAATAATATCAAATTGGAAAGACTTCAACAATTGTGTCTGTACTTTTTTAAATACTTCCTTTGACCAGATTTTTTTGATGTCATATGCAACAGGTTCTGTTCCGAAATCTGTCATTTCCAAATCCATTTCGCCCATGAAACAATCTGCTTCAAGAATCAGTGGATACAGAGCATTGCTGAGCTGATGAACACGGTCATCACGAATATGCATGGTACCGAAGAGCCAGGACGTTTTACCTTGGGGTGGAGTTAATGCCCATAGAAGGGAAGAAGAACTCAATGATATATCAAATTATAAATCACAAAGTTTAGGTTCTTTTCAATATGAGATGGGTAACACTTTTCGATTCTTCACGGTAGAAAGTGTCATTAATGTTTTTAATCGTTCAACTTCTGGAATCTGCGATAAGACATTGAACAACAGATTCTGGTAGGCTTGCAGATCCTTGCAAATGACTTTCAACAGAAAGTCTCCATCCCCGGTGATGATATTGCATTCAGCTACTTCATCGATCTCGTTGACTTTACGCAGGAAATTTTCTGATGCATGTTCTTTGTGCCAACCTATATTCACCAGGATAAATGTCTTAACGGTCAGACCGAGTGAGAGTGGGTCCACTTCTGCATGATAGCTTTTGATGACTCCGTTCTTCTCAAGCTTTTTCACGCGTTCAAGTGTAGGCGCGGGAGACAAACCTATCTTTTTTGACAGGCTCAGATTCGTTATGTTGCTGTTCTCCTGCAACAATCTTAAAATCTGGAAATCTATCTTATCGAGATCATCCACCATGAATTCTGTATTTAAACCACTTGTTCAATAAATATTTATCACTTTTCACTCTTCACTTTTCTCTCTTTACTTTTAATTGCAATTTTTTTCGCCACTAATTAACACGAATTAATTTTTACCACACTTCGTATTTCGTAACTCGTATTTCGTTTTCTCTTTTCACTCTTCTCTTTTCACTCTTCTCTCTTCACTTAATTTACGGGAAAATGCCCAAACGAACATAATCACCGGATATTTTATTGAGTGCTACGATGAAAGCAGCCGTACGCAAATCTTCTATATCACCTTTCTGTTTGTACACTTCCCGGATCTGATCATATGCATTGACCATCGTGTCTTCCAAGCCTGAACGAACCAGATCGATTTCATCTGCACCGTGTGTCAGAATATCTTTCTCCTTTATTCCAACAGAATGACCTGTCAGTCTTTCAAATGTGGAAACAAGATTTGTCAGAGAATTTTGTTGATATCTTTTTTCCATACGACCGAAACGCATGTGAGAAAGATTTTTCAGCCATTCGAAATAAGACACCGTCACACCGCCAGCATTGAGATACATATCCGGAAGAATGACGATTCCTTTTTTTCTCAATATGTCTGCAGCCTCTGAAGTCACAGGACCATTTGCAGCTTCAGCGATGATCCTTGCTTTTATTTTATCAGCGTTAGCCGTAGTGATTTGATTTTCAAGTGCAGCAGGTACCAGGATGTCACATTCAATTGCCACCCAATCATTACGATCAGGTAAGGTAGTAGAGCCGGGAAACCCAATGATGGAACCAGTCTCATTTCTGAAATTAAGGAGTGTATGCATATCAATCCCCTTAGCATTATAGATGGTGCCTTCAATTTCAGAAACTCCTATGATAAGCACATCTCCTTCATCCTGCGATATGGTACCTGAAAAAGATCCAACATTGCCCAATCCCTGGATAACCATTGTCTTGCCGGCTATACCTGGAGACATTCCAAGCGCTTTGCAATCTTCCTGATAAGAAAGGAATTGGCGAATGCCATAATAGACTCCTCGTCCTGTAGCCTCCGTTCTGCCCCTGATACCACTTTGATTTTCCGGCTTACCTGTCACACATGCAGCAGCATCAATCTCACCATGATTGAATACCTGGTATGTATCAAGTATCCATGCCATTTCACGGCTTCCCGTTCCGTAATCAGGTGCAGGTACATCAAGACCCGGACCGATAAAATTTTTGCGAATCAATTCAGTAGTATACCGCCGTGTGATCTTCTCCAATTGTTCCTCTGTGTATTTTCTGGGACTGATTTTTACACCTCCCTTAGCACCTCCGAAAGGCACATCTACCAATGCGCATTTGTAGCTCATCAAAGCTGCAAGAGCCATTACTTCATCGCGATTCACCAGGTGACTGAAACGTATACCACCTTTGGTTGGCAGACGATGATGACTATGCTGTACACGAAATGCTTCGATCACCTGGAAGGTATCACCGATTTTCACCGGGAAGGCCATTTCGTAAACTGCATTGCAAATTTTGATTTGGTCCAACAAACCTTTTGGAATATCGGTATGGGCCGCAGCCATATCGAAATTCCTGTTTACGCTTTCAAAAAAGCTAATGTGTTTTTTTGTGTCTGTACTACTCATTTTTTTGCCGTTTTTCGAGTCTTGAAATTTTACGATCGATCATGATCATATAGATCAGAAGCGTCACTAATATGATCAATGTCACACCTGCCACAACGTAGATTTTCCCGATACTACGCATATAGTCAGGCGAATATTCTTGTTGAGCCTGGGCTAGTTGAACTAAAAAAACTAATACCAGGATGAATAGGCTCCTGAGCTTCATTGTCTTTTGAAATAGACCATAAATATGACAAGATTTATTCATCTTCATTGGTTTCGTTTTAACAGATCGACCCTGTATACAAGCTGACTGATCCATATTCCCAGCAAAATCCAACCGATGACTGCAGGATAAAACACCATTCGCATTGTATTATCAAGGTCTTCCCCGCCCATCGCCGGGTTTCCTCCATTGCCTGGATGTAAACTGTCAGTCATCCGGGGGATAATAAAAAGAAGAGGGATCAATAACACGAAGGCAATCATATTGTACCCTGCCGACAATCTTGCCCGCTGCATGTCATCTTCCACCGATGTTCTTAATACCATCAGGGCAGCATAAATGAGAAGTGCAATGGCAGACATGTTTTGTTTTACATCCCAGCTCCAATATGCATTCCAGGTATTTTTAGCCCATAACATTCCTGTGACAAGGCCGAGCAATCCAAATACCAGCCCTGCCTTGATAAAAGCTGTGCTGATCGTATCATATCGTATGAATCCATTCCTGTAATATTTGAGACTATACCAGGCGCTGATGCCAAAAAGAATAATCATAGAAAACCACATGGGAACGTGGAAATAGGTATTCCGTATCGTCTCTGCCAGTATGTTGCGAAATGGATATCGTACACCACTCGCTCTGTGTATGTGATCTATTTTGTCCCTGAACCAAAGACTCATTTCTGCAGAATCAGGATCTCCAGCAGGTGTTATAAAAACTGCATTCGGTAATACACTGCTTCCATCTGCCGGATGATCTATGACGAGAGACAAAGGATAAGCATCTTGTTTGACAGGAAAAACCGAGGGAATGTAAAAAGCAGCTCTCATATGCCGATCGTCGACCACTTCAACATGAAGCGCTTTTATCACCGTATCACCGGTCAGCCGAAGCCATGCACGGATCTCATTCGGATCCTTCATAAAAAAGGTATTATACCCCTTTATGGCCAAAACCAGCTTATCTCCCGCAAGCGCCTTGTTCGGAGATACTTCAATAATCCCCGGCTTCAGGGGCACTATCCATCCGGCTATGAACACATACAGCAAAATGATGATGGCAGCCCATTTCCAAAGAGCGATTCGTGATGCCTTTACAGGTTGGGCTGAGTTTTGCATTATGAGCGCCAAAGATAGGGAAACAACCAAAGAGCCATACCTGTGATGAGCGAAACTATGCTACCCAGTAACGTAACTTCATTCCACGGGTTTTGGTCAGGTGTAGTACCCAATGCATAGGAGGTCAGCCTGAGCAAATTTATAAGGATAGGGATCATCAGGGGCAAAGCCAGAATAGCCGTCATGGAGGCATTCTGTTGCGTTTTTATTGAGATGGATGATATCAGGGTAAGCAAAATTGAAAGACCCACTGAGGCTATCATTCCTGTCGCAAAAAACCACCAGGCCCTGACCATATGCCCTCCTGCCATCACAAAAAGTATGAACCAGAGCGATAAAAAAATAAAAATAAGCAGAGCCGCATTGTAAAAAACTTTGGCAGCAAACAACTCAAGCGGATGGTAAAGCGTATAATAATAAAAGTACCGGCCTTCACTCTCCCGGCCAAAGGTCTTGAGGACTGCCATCAATGCACAGAACAGGAAGATGACCCAAAAAGTAAGGCCCCATTCCCTTGCAGGCAATTGTTTCCATATGGAAAAAACAATGAATGATGAGGATAGCACATAAAGTAAAATCCCTGCCAGGGCAAACCGCTCCCTCAGCTCTATTCGCGCTTCTGTGGCAACAAGATTCCAGATTCGATCCATGTCGCCGCAAAGATAGAAGGTATGTCATGCTAAACCAGTATTAATAATTTTCAATAATAACATATTAAATAAATATATAATGTATTACATTTGTCACAATCAATGACTTAATGAAATGCTAAAGAATCTCATCGGGTTGTGCTTGATGTTTGTTGGGATGAATAGCCTGCTCGCGGATAATGTTCCTTATTTCTATAGCTGTGAGGCCAAAGCAGGTGACGGCATTATCCAGATGCTACACCGCTATGACCTGGATGAATTTGACTGCAACCTCGAAAAATTTCTCCAACTGAATAAGCTGAAGAAAACCGATGCGCTTCAGGAAGGCAAAAAATACCAAATCCCGGTACTTATCTATGCATACAACGGAGTAAGTATCCGCAGTACACTATCTATCAGGGATATGGAAACAGCTCTGCGGATAGCTAAATACAATAAGCTTATTCAAGCCAGGAATCTGCGAAAAAGTGATTATGAATCCAGCGGCGTTTTGTGGGTACCCTATCACGAATTGAATTGTCCGACCCCAAAGTCAAAGCCAATTGCTATGGAGGCAAAAGCAACAAAGACCGTTGAATTAAAAGCAACCAAAGTTTCGGGAGCTATACATCATGAGATGGCTGCTCTTTTCGGCCCTGAATATTCTCACCTGGATAAAGTCAGTGAAAAACTCAGGGGAAAAGTATTTTATATCTCCAGTGGACATGGCGGTCCCGACCCCGGGGCAATTACAAAATTAGCTGGCCATATGATCTGTGAGGATGAATATGCCTATGATGTTTCCCTTCGTCTGGCCAGGAACCTGATGGAAAATGGAGCCATCGTGCATATCGTCATTCAGGATGATAATGACGGTATCCGGAATGAAGATCTACTGACGTGCGACACGGATGAAAAAACAATGGGCTCGATGGTGATGCCTCTCAATCAATTGGCCCGCCTCAAACAACGTACCGATGCGATTAATGATTTATTCTACCATTACCGTAAATCAGGAATAAAAGAACAGACCCTCATTTGCATTCACGTGGATTCCAGATCTGAAAACGAAAGGCAGGATGTGTATTTCTATCACTTTGCTAATTCAACAGCAGGTAAAAAGTTAGCCTGTACGATGCAAAAAGTTTTTGAAGAAAAATATGCCAGATACCGGCCAGGCGCTCAGTTTGAAGGCACCGTTTCGTGTAGAAACCTTTATGAACTTCGTATACCTAAACCCACTACCATCTACATCGAGCTGGCTAATATCAAAAATCAATTTGACCGGAAACGTATTTTACCATCAACTAACCGGCAGGCTTTAGCGGATTGGTTGTGCGAAGGACTGTTGAAGTAAAATGTTTAAATGTTTAGGTGTTTAAATGTTTAAAAGGTTAAAGTAATAGTAATTATACTTTCGAAAAAGGAGATCCCTGAATTTGAGTTTACTCCTCCAGATTCCATTAATTGTATTGAGTAGTTAATACCAATATCTTATCCCAATTTTATAAATTTAATAAGCCGATATTAATCTTACTTATTGGTCCATCCATTTAAACATTACGCTTCTACACCATTTTTAGTGGGTAAACAGGCATATCCAGCTTTCCGCAATGAAAA
>JBDSPM010000419.1:0-3748 GCA_039930325.1 Saprospiraceae bacterium | reverse complement strand
ACAGATGACCTGGACCTAAAATGGGTGGGACATCCAAATTGGTTTTTCAGGATTTCAAAATTCACGCTTCCTTTCATCCAAAGTGAATTTTTGCCGAAAACATATTTCCTTGATCAGCTTGATGGTATTCCAACCGACCTTGAAAATTATGTATTAAAACCACTGTATTCTTTTTCTGGAGCAGGCGTTGTTTTTCATGTGACAAAAGCAGATATAGATAAAGTCAATGATCGATCAAAATATATCCTGCAGGAAAAAGTAAAATACGTGCCGGTGATTAAGACGCCAGAAGAACCTGTCAAAGTTGAGGTGCGCATCATGCTCCTCTGGCCCGATGCAGCTAAGGAACCTATCATCGTAAATAATCTTGCCCGACTGAGTAAAGGAGAAATGATCGGGGTGAAATTCAATAAGGATAAAACGTGGGTAGGAGGGAGTGTGGGGTTTTATGAATAGCGTTGTGGCTTCGACCGCTCACGCCTTTGGCGTGTAGCCTGCTCAGCCACCCGCTGATTTTCAAGCGGAGGAAGATCTTGAATTTTCAATGAAAAAAGAATGTATGTAGCCTGCTCAGCCACCCGCTGATCTTCAAGTAGAGAAAGATTTCGCAATTTCATTAATGAAAAGAATTACCTTTTCAAATGCATTTAATTTAAGTACTGAAAATCTTCCTCCTTAAAGAATAGCAAAAGGTAGCTGAGCTTTTTAGAAGCATCAATCATAAATATTTTGGTATTGTCGATCTTCCAGCCTAGTGAATAGCAAAGGTGGCTGAGCATGCTACACGCCAAAGGCGTGAGCGGTCGAAGCCACTTTTGCTATTCCTTTAGCGGCACGGCAGTGGAATATTCTTCACGTATAATCTGTGCATATTTTCCCAGCAGCTCATCAATTCGTTTGCCGGTCTTATGCTGGAAAATGAAACCAATGTGATGCTTTTTATGCAGTCTCCACCAGATCTCTTCATCGTCGAATAATTCATAATCCGGTTTTTCAAGCTTACTCAAGGTGACAATGATTCCTGCACTCAATTCATCTACAATCGGCAGGTGATATTTTTTTCCGGTAAGTACGGCATGTTCGATATTCGCCCACTCCGTCCAAAGGCTGATCCCGGTAGCACATTCCACCATGTCCGTCAGATGAGCGCCGCCACAACGTGCCGCTGTTTCCAGGAATAAAATTTCTTTGCCACCGTTCCGAACAATGTATTCCGTGTGGCTTGGACCGTGGCGCAAACCAAAAGCAGATAATACCTTTTTATTCAGCTCTGATAATTTTTTGGACAAAGGATCTTTAATTCCCATCGTCTTCGACTGGAATATTCCACCACCATGTGCCACTTCGAAAGGAGCATCCAGATACTGTGAACACCTGGTAAACAAAGTTTCATCTTCATAATTCAGGCTGTCTACATGACATATCGTACCTGGTTTGAACTCCTCCAGCAAATATTCATGACGCCGATTTCCGCTTTCTTCAGCCCATTTCCAAAAAGCCTCCGTAGATTTTATTTTCCTTATACCAAGTGAACCGGCATCGCGTCTTGGTTTTGCAAGCCATGGCCCTTCACTGGTTTTCAAAAATTCATTTATGGTGTCATCATTAAATAATGAGGAGAAGCCGGGAACCGGAAGCCCTGCATCCCTCGCTTCAATCCGCATGGAAAGTTTGTCAAAAAAATGTCGGGCAGTAGTATCACCCATACCGGGTATTCTAAAATCCTCTCTCAATCGTGCTGCTTTCCAGACATCGTAATCATCCAGGGCTATTACCCTGTCAATCTTATGTGTCCGAAATAGGTGCGCTGTTCCCGATATGAGTTCATTGATATCCCAAATCCGGCCATCTGTCCCGGGCATAAAAAATACCTCTTCAATATCCTCATAGGGCCAGGCATCTTTACGCGTCTTTTCGGAAGTGACGAGATATACCATATGCCCCAGTCTTTTCAGCTGTCGCAAGAAAGCTCCTCCCTTATAGTCACAGGCGAGGCAGAGGAATACATATGTTCTGTCCATGATGAGGGTAGTATTAGATGGACAATTTACGATTTTGTCTTAATGAAGAGAATCGATTGTGAGACGAAAGATTCCAGAGTATTAATGCATTTTGCCCCTACATCCCTTGAAGGGGACTTAAAGCATAATATTAATCCATGGTGATACGAATGAAGAAGACATTGAAATAATAATCCCATTGCTCTTCGCTCTCCGCCCTCTGCTGCATGATCTCCGCCCTCTCCTCTCTGCCCTTTACTCATACTTTTTTCCCTATTTTGCGCCCCTCCAAGGGACAAAGACCGATGCGACCATCCTCAGAAATAACCCAGGCAATGCCTCATTATCCGATCATTGAGTTGATCGATAAGGATTTTGAGATACCCCAGCTGGGTAAAAAACGACGGATTTGGGCTCTTCTGCCCCATGATTACTACGATTCGAAGAAGGAGTATCCTGTCCTCTACCTTCAGGATGCTCAGAACTTGTTTGACGAGGATGCCCCCTTTGGGAGCTGGTCAGTAGACAGGCATCTGATGGAACTTTCTAAAGGAGGACATGGCGACCTGATCGTTATCTGCATAGATCATGGTGGTCGGGAACGAATACAGGAATATAGCCCCTATTACCACAGGAAATTTGGAGAAGGCATGGGTAAGGATTACGCCCATTTTATCATTGAGACTCTTAAGCCGTATGTGGATTCACATTACCGCACCAAAGCTCACCGGATTTACAATGGCATCGGTGGCAGCAGTATGGGAGCATTGATCAGCGCTTATATAGGTATAGTTTATCCAAAATTCTTCTCGAAGCTGATGATTTTCAGCCCCTCCTTTTGGTATTCGGATGAGATCTATTTTGATGCTTTCAAATATGATTACACCCTTCCGATGCGGATGTTTATTTATGCGGGGGAAATGGAGACTAAGTTCATGAGCCAGCATATAAATCAATTTGCAGAAGCGGTTTCTCATGGTTTTTTCTCGAGCAAACTCACTACATTTAACATTGTGATAGATCCC
Organism: Saprospiraceae bacterium; assembly: GCA_039930325.1. Classification (GTDB taxonomy): domain Bacteria; phylum Bacteroidota; class Bacteroidia; order Chitinophagales; family Saprospiraceae; genus Opimibacter. Next base: position 723 of record JBDSPM010000419.1, on the reverse strand, counting down.
AACGGCCAGCAACAGGAGAAATATTGGGGAGACATATTTCCCGCGGCCGTGAAATGGCTGTTCTTTTCTGAAAAAGAGGATTAACGATGCAATTACTACCGCAGGCCACCTTCGAAGAGCTTCTTGGGGCCGTAGATATGCTGTGTATCCCATCATCCAAAGAGATGATGGATAACCTTTATAAGGATGTTCTTTCAATAGTGATTCCCGCGGATACGCTTCCTTCTCCCGCGGAATTGTGTGGCCAAAAATCTTCAGGCATCCTTCTGTATGGCAAATGGAAAGACAAGAAAATTAAAATTCTTATTTACGCTGATCATGACAAACTTACAGAAGCAACAGCATATTCCGTAACAAAGAAATTATCGATTCGCGCGAAATCTGAGCAGGTAGAAAAAACAGGATTGATGGTCCATCATCTTTCATCTCCTGAATTAATAAAATCTGCACTCACAGGATGGACTGCAGGATTGTATGATCTGGGCATTTATAAAAACACTGAAGAAAATTCCCTCAATCATTCAGGTAGTTCTCTTTTTACTTTTCTACCTGACGGAATGAATCCATCTACAGCATTGGAGGGAATCACCATAGGATTGGTGCAGCGGGAAGTGATGGATCTTGTCAATACTCCGGCTAATCATCAGTCACCTGCTCTGTTGGGTGAATGGGCTATGCAAAGTGCGTCTGCATATGGATACCTCGCTACCATTTTGGATAAAA
>JBDSPM010000418.1:0-8840 GCA_039930325.1 Saprospiraceae bacterium | reverse complement strand
CTGGGCACATCTCGGTGATGCGTACAAAATGAGTGGTGATAATGGTGAGGCTGTAACTTCGTATGAAACTGCTGTCGAAAAAGATCCGAAAAATGCGGAGGCTTACATTAGCATGGCGCGTATTTGGGCAGCAGCTAAGCAGGATTCGCTGGCCATCCAAAAGCTACGAGAGGCGATGAGACTTTCGCCTAATGATGCAAGACCTATCAAAGATCTTTACGAGCTCTATATTAGGAATAAGCAATATTCGAAGGTGACGCCTTTGCTGGAAAAATATGTGGAGCTGACCGGATCTGATGTTGATGCTAAAGTCCGTTTAGTAAAATTCCTGACCTTCCAGGCCAAAGATTATGAGCGGGCGGTCATCGAAGGTGAAAAGCTATTGCTGACAGACCCAAATGAATATACACTTCACAGGTGGTTAGCCTGGTCCTATGCTGAGCTGAGCAAATGGAAAGAATCCTATGATCACAGTGCAAAGCTGTTTGATGCGATAGGTAAAAAAGAGGACCGTAAAGCATATCCTTCTGATTATGATTATTGGGCTAAAGCCGCATTCCATCTTGGCATGCTTGATGACGCATCACATATCTACCGGAAGTATCTCGAGTTTGAACCTACTAAGGCTAATGAAATTTATGGAGTGTTAGCCAAAGCGTATTATGATTCCACAAAATATGACCAGGCGATCAATTATTATAATCGAAAGGATGATACCAAGCCTTTGAATAATGTGGACAAATATTATCTCGGCCTGAGTTATTATTATTCCAAAATGAATCAACAAGCGGATTCTACTTTTGAACAGATCCTGGTTACTAATCCGGAGTATGCTCAGGGCTGGTGGATGAGAGCGAAGATCGCAAACAGGATAGATACAATACGTGATGATACAGTGTATTTAGCTAAGCCTTTCTACGAAAAGTACATAGCGTTATCTGAGGCCGATACCGCTAATACAAATCAAACGATTCAAAATCTGGTGACTGCATACTATTATGTAGCTATCTATTGGATCAACCAGCAGGAAAGAGGGAATATACATGCGAAGGAATATTTCCAAAAGATGCTGGAGTTGGATCCTACTGATACAAGAGCCATAGACGCATTGAAGATATTGAATGACCAAAAGCGGTGACGGAAATAAAATATGAAAAGCTCCGGTGAATTAATATCATCAGAAGATTTTCAATTCGTGATAATAGAAACCTGAAGGCAGAGCGATCTGCCTTTTTTTTTTGGACCCCCTACCCCCTGAAAAGGGGGACATGATTTGAGATTACGTTGTTTTGCCCTGAATCCCGGCGTATTACATTCATTATTTAGTCATGATTTCCTTATGTTGCCCCCGACCCCTGCGTTTCGCTTTCCTCATCCTCTCGCATGTAAACGCCGGGGCGAATAATTTCTAAATAGAGTATGTATTGGATTATCCTTAGCAAATTTACCTCACCTCAGAACATCCATTTGCAAAATATATTCAGCCTATTAAAGGTCCGCCATTAGATGCCGCTCCTATGGAGCTGTGATATTTTTTTTCGTTTTACAGCTACAGAGATCGCGCTCCTATGGAGCTTTATATTCAACCTCACGTATGATTTTGAATGAATCAACAAGTGGTGGAATCAAACTTTAACAACAGCAATTCTTCATCATCTGAACAAGAAAAGATGCCGCTCTTATGGAGCTATGATATTTTTTTTCGCCTTACGGCTACAGTGATTTCGCTCCTATGGAGCTTTATATTCAACCCTCACGTATGATGTTGAATGAATCAACAAGTGGTGGAATCAAACTTTAACAACGGCAATAATTCTGTAAGACGGAATTTCGAGCTCCATAGGAGCGATATCTCTGTATCCAGGAAGGCCCCTCCTCTTCTTAAGGGCCGCTTCACTGAGTGCAGCGAAGTGAGCGGATTTAGAAAGGTAAAGCCCTTAGCACAGTAGATCTCATGATAAAGAGCAATGCAAGAAGACACAATCCAAAAATCAGCGGAACAAAATACAGCTCCTGGTATCTTTTAAATACTGTGACTTCTACCGGTGTCTTCTCGAGTTGATCGATCTCCTCATATACATGCTGCAAAGCTTCGACAGATGTGGCGCGATAATACTTACCCCCAGTCTCATCAGCGATTTGCCTGAGCAGGGCTTCATCAATCTCGACATTGGTCAGTCCAAAATGATATTGACCATCGGCCGTGCGCCCAACAGGAGATAACGCCTGTCCGTAGCTGCCAATACCAATCGTGTAGACTTTGATATTGAATTCCTTTGCAAGATCTGCAGCTGTAGCAGGACGGATATACCCTGCATTGTTTACACCATCGGTCAGGAGAAGGACAACTTTGCTTTTAGCATCACTATCCTTGAGCCGGTTGACAGCAGCGGCAAGACCCATTCCAATAGCCGTTCCATCCTCAAGCTGTCCGCATTGAAGCTGCTTGAGATAATCGATCAGCACTTCATGATCATGCGTCAGGGGACATTGCGTATAACATTCTGCAGCAAACACAGCCAATCCAATCCTGTCATAGGTCCGGTGAGTTATAAAATCTGCAGCTACTTTTTTGCTTACAGATAATCTGTCCGGATTAAAATCTCTCGACAACATCGATGATGAAAGATCCATCACAAGGAAGATATCGATACCCTCCCCTTTTATTTTTTCCTCATCATTTTCCAGTTGAGGTCTCGCCATTGCTAATACAAGAGCCACCATTGCAATCCAAAATAAAGGCTCTACAAACCAGTGTGCTTTGACCCTCCAGGAATCGTGAATTTTATCAGAAAGAACAGGTGTGTCCAGCGCGGCGATCAATTCCGGCTTTCCTTTTCGCTTCCTTTCCCAAATAATCACCGGAATGAGGATTAGCAAAAGCAGCCACCACGGGTCATGAAATACTATATTATTCCACAGATGCATCAGAACTTGTTTTATCCGTTGCCGGAGTGAGTAATGATGTAACCTGCATGGTCTGTTTTACAAAATTGCGGACACGTTCGATAGTGGCTGCATGTATATCTATTCCCGGATCTGCTTTTGCAAACTTGATAAGATCAGAAACAGAAAGCAATTGTTCTGTATCTGATAAAAGAGGTTCACTTAAATGCTGCAGGCGTAACTGATCAAGAATTTCATCGGAGGTTTGTTCAAGTGCACGTATGCCATATCTTCTTTCAAGATATTCGCGGAGAATGGCTGTCAGTAATGAGTAATGCTCCTTCACATCCCCGCTCTGCCACAAGCGCTTTGATTCAAGATCCGACAATGAATTGAATGCCCACTCGTGGGGAAATGGAACAAACACAATAGGTTCCGGAACCACTTTTTTCTTACGATGCCTCCACCAGTAGATAAGCCCGGATAAAATCAAAAGGGCAGCGATAAAGTGAGGAATATATTTTTTAAAATAAAGAAGGCTGAAAGGCTGCCTGTATATGTCTTTGATCGGAAGCAAACCAGTAGAATCCGGTTCAACAGGTTTAACCTGGATCGGAACATCATTAGAAAATACCGTATCAATTTTATCCTGATATTTTATCAATAGAGACAATGCCGGAATACGTACCCACCCTGTGTCAAACAATGCAATGGTCCACGTAGCAGAAATGGAAGAAGGATCATTCCGGTTGATTTCGGGTCCGCTCACTATTTCAAATTGCTTCGAACTATCCGGCCATATTTCTTTTATATTGATCCATTCTCGGCCATTGCTCAGATTGGTTTTGATAGTTGCTTTCAACTGGTCGCCTATGGTCGCCTGCATATGATCCATGGTCATTGATGCCTGGGAGAAGCCACACAAAGAAAAAAAGATTGCTATACCGGCCAGGGAACATCTCATCAGGAAGCACGATGTTTGAAAAATCGGTGAAATTCCTGGATGTAAGACTGATCAGTAGCCAATGACATCATATCGCTTTGATTTCTCTTGAATTGCTCTTTAAAATCAAGTAAACGGTGTGCATAGCTCACTGCATACTCATGCCTGACCTTTGGATCTGAGGTGTCCACCATCCTGATCCTGTTGGTTTCAGCATCCCTCATCCGCACAAGACCTGCATCAGGTAATCTTGCTTCAGCCGGATCATGTACATGGATACCTACCATATCATGTCGCTTTGAAGCAAGACGCAAGGTGTCTTCGTAAGGTGCAGAGATAAAATCACTGATCACGAAGGCGATGCATTTCTTTTTGATGACGTTGGTCAGATAGGCAAGCGGCACATTGATATTTGTTTTTCTCCCCGCAGGTTCGAAATACAACAGCTCGCGAATGATTCGCAACAAATGCTGCCGCCCTTTCTTTGGCGGGATATACATTTCTATGGCATCCGTAAAAAGGATCAGGCCTACCTTATCATTATTCTGCAGAGCGGAGAAACCAAGCACAGCACAGATCTCAGCGATCCATTCATTTTTCCATTGATCGTGCGTACCAAACTGAACGGAATGACTTACGTCCACGAGCAACATGATGGTTAATTCTCTTTCTTCCTCAAAAACTTTAATATGCGGCTCACCTGTTCGGGCTGTTACGTTCCAGTCTATGTCCCGAACTTCATCACCATATTGATACGCCCGCACTTCGCTGAAGGACATACCACGTCCCTTGAATGCCGAATGATATTCTCCTGAAAAAATATGTTTGCTCAGGCTCCTGGTCTTGATCTCAACTTTCCGAACCCGCTTGAGTAGTTCACTTGTGTCCACGCTTGATTAGCTTTAGTCAGGAATTAATATTATTGCCATCCAAAATTTCGCCAATACTTCTTTTTGATCAGATCTTTGCTTTGCGAAAGAGGTAGCAGCCGGATATCATCTCCATAGATCATATTGAATTCCGTCATCATGACGATGCCTTCCCGTGTAGGAATCAGATATTTATATCCGGCTTTGTGCAGCCAGGCCTGGAAATCATCATCTGTTTGTGTGCCGGGTAATTTAAGCGCCAGTGCTTCTGCTTTTTTAAAATCAGACGCTGTATTTAGGAGGTCAGTTGTAAAAACCATTTGATCTTCTTTTTTCAAAAAAACAAAACTCTCCCTTCGCGTTGAACCCGGATTGATATACGTGGCCATTCCGGTGACATAGTTATCTCCTGCATCAAGAATTTCTATCCATCCGGAGGAACGATGCACTAATCTGTCAGCCGTGCCAGATTGATTGATGGACGTAAGATAATTGACACCTTCATCCCATGTTTTATCCACCCATTCACTTAACCAGGCTTCATAACTTTTACCTGCAACCTGGGGATATATGAAATCAAGAAAGCCCATGGAGTTATCAAACTGACGAATGCCAAGTGGAATATTCGTAGTGATTGCAGCGGGATATTCTTTTTCATCGAGCAAAGCTTTATAGGTATTTGCGTCACGTTGTCTCATCTGTACGCGTATGGGAGCACCTTCCGGATTCTGTATCACTGTATTCCAGATCGAACAGGTTCCATCAAGACAATATCCTTCAAAGCGCGTATATACGGAATTGCGATGCGCAATACCTGATACAATTCCATAATCCATCTTCTGCACAGAAATGGAGACCGGTGGTGAAGAAGATATCCGGATCCACTCTGCATTCGGTTTAAAATTCTTAATCTTTATCAGTGTATTTGGAAATGCAATGATGTTGAACATTCTGGTCTGATCGGATGACAACCATTCCATCTTAACCTGATCCTTTGTGATGGTTCCTCTTAGATAGCCAGTAAGCCTATCATATTCATCTCTTTCCTGCAATTCAATAATTCCTTTATTCTTCCAGTCTCCCAGTAGCCTGTGAGATTTTTTATCTCCTTTGTGAATGAGGTAGCCCGCGATCTGTGTACTATCTGATGCAAGAATGATCAGTACAGGATGATAATCGGCTAAAACGCCTTCGTAGGATTGCGTCCATTTTATCCTGGTCAATTGAGATTTGATCCAGGGATCAAGGGTAGCCTGCGATCTGATACCCGTATACAGGCAGATAAATAAAAGAAATGTGAGTATTCTCATGAAAGTCTGTGATAACCTAAGGTACCTCGATACTATTTAGGATGGTTTTAATAATGTCTTCCTGGGTTACATTTTCAGCTTCGGCTTCGTAGCTAAGGCCTATCCGGTGCCGCATGATATCCGGGCAAACCTGGCGAACATCTTCAGGAATCACATAGGCTCTGCGTTTCATAAAGGCCATTGCTTTGGAGGCGATCACGAGGTTGATGCTAGCTCTTGGAGAAGCTCCATATGAAATCAGGGGTTTTAATTTATCGAGGCCTGACAATTCAGGCTGCCGAGTAGCGAAAACGATATCAAGAATATAATTCTCAATTTTTTCATCCATATACACTTTACGGACGATTTTTCTTGCTTTGAGAATGCTTTCCGGAGTCACGACCGGCTGAAGCTTTATATTCATTTCGCCGGTCAGGCTGCGCTGCATGATCACCCGCTCTTCTGCTTTGTCGGGATAGCCGATTTTTACTTTGAACATAAAGCGATCGACCTGGGCTTCAGGGAGGTTATAGGTTCCTTCCTGTTCTATTGGATTTTGGGTGGCAAGGACGAGGAAAGGCTCCTTAAGCTTGAAAGTTTCCCCTCCGATGGTGACCTGTCTTTCCTGCATAGCTTCTAAAAGAGCGCTCTGCACTTTGGCCGGGGCTCGATTAATTTCATCCGCGAGGATAAACTGGGCAAAAATCGGACCCTGTCGCACCGAAAACTGGCTGGAAGAAGGATTGTAGATCATGGTGCCAATAATATCCGCCGGCAGGAGGTCAGGTGTAAACTGGATCCGGCTGAAGCTGGCGTCAATAGTGGAGGCAAGTGTCTTTATCGCGAGAGTTTTCGCCAATCCCGGAAGGCCTTCCAGCAATACGTGGCCATCCGCAAGGAGCCCAAGCAAAAGCCTGCTGATCATATGGGACTGGCCTACGATAATCCGGCTGCTGGCTTCGGTGATCCGGTCTACGAAAGCGCTTTCATTGTATATCTCCTGACTAAGCGCCTCTATATCTACACTGGCATACATAAGGTGGTTGTATTTTTATCGGAGCGTGAAATTAGGCTCTATGCAACAAACAAGATGGTTATTATCCTTCATTAACGGGTCATTAAAGACTTACAGGATACCGGGGCTGATCTGGATACTCATACTATCGATCAATAGCCTCATTCCACTGAATGCACAGGCAGTCGATCCCGTTTTGTCCATTCGTCAGCTTAAGGAAGGTTATCTGCTTGTCCGAATGCCTTCCTTCAAAGGTAAAATTGACACCCTGAAGGCAATGATCACCAGAACTTCTGATCATAGCTCTAAAGCCCGCCTTGAAAAACTCCTCCATGAAGCCACTCAGGAACGTGATACTTTGATGGCAGATTATACGAGGGCCTTCAAAGAATTCTACAAATTTTCAAAATCCGGCTATTATTATGACTACGAAGGCCTGGACTTAAATATCACAACCATTCACGACATGGATGGATCTTTACTGCATAGGGAAGAAATAAGCATGAACCCCGTTTTTTATCTCTTCTTTGAGCGCACCGGCGACGGGCGTCTAGATGCATTGGTCATTCATGATGCAGAAGGATTAATAATACCATCCCCCTTTCCAAATAATTTTATGAGAGGTGGTATTAATTTTCTCTTTCTAAAAATATCAGGAAAGAAATTTGCTTCCTGGCGGATCGACAAGATGAATAAGAAATTGAATAAATTCTGGAAAGCCGTGGCGTGAGGCGTGAGTGGTGAGTTTTTAAATTTCATTTATTGACCTTCGCGTGTCTCCTACCGCAAATAGCGTAAATCTTAAAGTCAGTTTTTAGTCTTCATTCAACAGACAAAACACGATACTGACATTCGCGCGTCTCTGACCGCGAAAAGTTTAATTGACCTATTCTGAAAATGATCATTTTCGCTGCCCACGATAGGGCATGTTCGCGGTCAGAAACCCGCGAACGTCGGGTATGGGTTTCTGAGAGATGGGAGTTGCGATATTGAACGATGATCTTCATGATTAATCATGATCTTTTTTAATATGCTAATATATTTTTCAGGTCGCTCACGCTAATACACTCTCGCCTTCTCAACTAAGATTTTACAGATTGGGGTATGATTGGGGTATAATGGGGGTATAATTGGGGTATAATTGGGTTATACTGATACAATGCAGTTTTATATCTCGGATATTGTACCAATATGCATTTCATTATTGTGAGACCCAACTTCTAGGATTAGAATTAGCAATTCAAAAAACCAACTTTAATATGAACAGACTTGTAACCATGCTCTGCCTGGGCATCTTATTCGTGGATTCTTCCTTCGCCCAAAGAATCATCACAGGCAAAATCACCAATTCAGAAGGCGAACCTCTCATCGGAGCTAACATTCTTGTGAAAGACACCTCAATCGGCACTATTGCTGATGAAGATGGGATGTATCGGTTAGACATTCCAGCCAGCGCTACCACCATGGTCGTCAGCTACACGGGATTTGACACTCGTGAAATCACTCTAGGGACCGACAACCTGGTTGATGTGGGTCTCACGGAAGGTCTGCTGATGGAAGAAATTTTGATCACGGCATTCGGCATAGACCGTAATGCGCGTGACATCTCGTATTCCAACCAGACTGTGAAATCTGAAGAGTTGCTGTCTACACCGAATAAAAACGCTTTGGAAGCATTGAGAGGTAAAGTGGCCGGCGTGCGGATTTCTGAGGGTTCTGGTTCAGTGGGGGCATCGACTAAAATTGTATTTCGAGGAGAAGGATCACTGACAGGAAATAATAATGCTCTGATCGTCATCGATGGCATTCCGATTGACAATGCTGCTTCACGCTCGGGT
>JBDSPM010000417.1:0-5122 GCA_039930325.1 Saprospiraceae bacterium | reverse complement strand
GATCTACAACCAACACATTCTTCAAAAATTATTGACGGCATGTCAGTTTACACAGGATCAGGCAGTGATTCATATCAAGATAGATTCGGGTACACATCGTCTTGGATTTGCAGTCGATGAGATACCTGAGTTGATTAAAACATTGCGGAATCAGCCGTGGATTAAAGTTGGAACGATCTTCACGCATCTGTCAGGTACAGATGATCCGCGCTGGGATAGCTTCACGCATGAGCAGGCCAGGAGATTTGAACTTATGTATGCGCTGCTTACGGAAGGGCTGGGGTATCATCCACCTCGCCATGTATTGAGCACGAACGGTATTTTACGATTTCCTGAATATCAATATGAAGCAGTTAGATTAGGTATTGGACTTTATGGTGTGGGCTTACCTGCGCATCCGCAATTGATGCCGGTGCATAGTCTCAAGGCTCGCATATTACACATCCAACAGATTGGTCCAGGTGAGTCTGTAAGCTATTCGAGGAGCTTTATCACAGATATAGATCGCACCATCGCTACAGTCAATCTTGGGTATGCAGACGGCCTTCCGCGTGTGGCCGGAAATGTTGGTTCCACATTTTTATTACACGGTCAGTTGGCACCTATTGTTGGACGCGTATGCATGGACATGACGATGATCGATGTCAGTCATATTCCGGAAGCTGCTATTGGTGATGAAGTAATCATCTTTGATAAAGACCATTCCATTGAAGTCCTCGCACAGGCTTGTGGTACGATTCCGTATGAGATCATGACGAATCTTAATCCACGGATCAGGAAGGTCTATGAACATGGGTAACACAAAGAATTGACCCAGGCTACCTGATTGCCTATTTTTTGCTCATTTATGTACCTTTAGAGTAACAGGCCATGACACCCCGAGTCCGTATTCCTACCTGCACGCTTATTATCCAGTTGCTTATTGCGGCATCATTCATTCATTATACCGGGGCGCAGACCATGGATTCGATCCAATGGAAAAATCGACATGTCAATGTCGAAGACGGATTGCTCAATCGATTTATCAATTGCATTACTGAAGATGAACGAGGATTCATTTGGATAGGAACCAACTTTGGCATAAATCGCTACGACGGACATCGGATCGAAGTCATGACGCGGGAAGAAAATGGGTTGAGTACAAATATCATTTATGGATTGCACCTGGATCAGAACCATAAACTTTGGGCTGTACAGCGTGAAACAAGACTTGCAGCTATATCGCACATTGATATTATTGATCCTCTCACATTTGAAGTTCAGCCGGTAAGCGATTATTTACATGATAGCGACCTGAAGGATAAAGAAATTACAAATGTATTTTCCGGTGAACACAGTGAAATCTTCATTTTAAGTGGCACGAATGTGCTTTACCGGTTTGACAAGCAAGGGCTTCATTCCATTTTGCCAAAAGATTTCAATCGGGGGATTCTCAATCTCAGGTACATTGATGATGGTATCTATTTTCAAAACAGCTCATTGGATACATTGGAATATTGGTCGTCAAATGGAGAATATATTGCATCCTACAAAATCCCACACTTTTATAAGGAGGATAGGACACAAATTAAATTTTCATATTTCGGATTAGCTGCTGATGGAAACAGGCTTTTTGAAGCCTCTGAAATTGGTGTCCCAACGCATGAATTATATGTGCTGACTACTGAAGCGGTGATTGAGAAAAAGCTCGAATTCAAGGTCCCTGTTAATACGACTAATTTACCGGCTTGTTTCTGGGATAATTATCGAAAATCAGTTTGGATACAGACGCCTGAATCCTTTTTCAATTTGGACCCCACGAATGGAAAAATGATCTACCCGGAGCTTGTTCTGTCTCCGCGTATTACTTCATGCTATGTCAGCCATGATGGTCGTGTCTGGAAAGGAACAGAGGACGGAATTTTCATTTACAAATCACTACCTCTTTATTTTAAATCTGTTCTTAAAACGGATCAATATCAATATTCTGTCAGAGGGATTACCCGGGACACTAATGGAATCATTTATGTACTGACTCACGGGGGCCACTTCAAATATTTTCCTGAAACGAACCGGGTAGAGAAGTGGGATCATCACTTTAATTTTGTAGGAATGGCCTCCATCACAGATCATCGTGGAAATATATGGATGACTGAAGAAAGCGGAATATGTTATCAATTTAATCCTTATAAAGATACCTACACGCGTTCCGTTCCTGTTACCACCGGCTATTTTTCAACATGGGCTTTAAAGGAATTATCGACCGGAGATATAGGTATTGGAACCACTCAAGGATTGTGGATTAAAAATCCGAATGACAGTTTTCCTCCGGTACAATTCAATATTCCTGAGCCTAATGATGCACTTAATCACAGTACAGTCATGCACATGACTGAAAATGAAGAAGGGCTCTGGCTGGCTACTTCTAACGGATTATTTCTTGTGGATCTTCATTCCGGGGTTAAAGAGCATATTGATGAAAAATCTTCCGGTCTTCCCAACAATAGCCTCCTGTTTGTCTACATTGATCCCGGCGGAGCTTTTTGGTTAGGGTCGAGAGGAGGTGGTTTAATCAAATGGAACAGGAAGGAAAATAAATTCCAAACCTTTTCAACATTACAGGGCTTGTCCAATAATGTCATCTATGCTGTTTACGAAGATGATTTTGGATTTCTATGGCTTCCCAGTGATTTTGGCCTCATGCGATTTGAAAAATCAACCGGAAATTGCAGGACCTTTTTACCCAATGATGGAATCCCGCATGAAGAATTTAACAGGTCTTCACATTTCAAAGACAAGCAAGGCAATTTTTATTTCGGTGGATTAAATGGCTTTCTGGTTTTCAATCCACGGGATATCAGGCAGTCTTCCGACGCTCACTATCCTTTGCTGATCACCAGGTTTGAAGTATTAAACGGCACTTCTGGCAATCTTGAAGACTGGACCAGCCGTGTGCTGAAAGATGAAAGTATTGTCCTGCAATCCAGTATGAAATCTTTTATCCTCCATTATGCTATCCTTGATTATGATGATCCCCGCCTGAAAAGATATGCATACAAAATAGAAGGCCTTGATGAACATTGGAATTATATCAAAGAGAACTTCATCCGGGTCAATGGATTGAGCGGCGGCAACTATCGACTTCATGTCAAAGGGCAAAGTGCTACAGGACAGTGGAGCGAAAATGAAATAATTCTCCCCCTGACGGTTCTGAAACCGGTTTTATATCGCACCACTACTTTAGTTGGCTTATTTCTCCTTGCAGCCGGTTTGATATTTTATTTCATGCGTCGAAGAAACCGGCTCCAAACAAGGAGGTTACAACGGGAACAAGCCATCAGCCAACAATTACGACAAGTCGATAAGCTTAAAGATCAGTTTTTGGCAAATACCTCTCATGAACTTCGAACGCCATTGAATGGTATTGTTGGCTTATCAGAATCCTTATTGGAAAATGCGCATACGAAGGCGGAGAAAGAGGATCTTGAACTCATCGTTTCGTCTGGTCGCAGGTTGTCAAATCTTGTAAATGATATATTGGATTTTTCAAGGCTCAAGGAACATGACCTCCAGCTTCAACTCAAACCTGTAGACATACGAACTATTGCCGATCTGTGCCTTCGCGTTAACAAGCCTAACCTTCAGGACAAACCCATAGTCCTTGTGAATCGTATCCCTGAAGATATTCCCTATTGCCTGGCGGACGAGAACAGGTTTCAGCAGATATTGCAAAACCTTGTATCCAATGCGATCAAATTTACACGGGAAGGGGAAGTAATTATCCATGCTACTGTCGATGGCGATCTGATTTCCATAAGTGTTACTGATACAGGGATTGGAATTGACAAGTCAAATCTGGAATCTATTTTCAGGGAATTTGAACAGGCAGATGGATCCATTTCCCGCGAATTTGGAGGAACTGGTTTGGGCCTGAGCATCAGTAAATACCTGGTTGAATTGCATGGTGGAACTATCCAGGTCAAATCAGAACCCGGCATAGGTTCTTCGTTCTCTTTTACGCTGCCGGTATTTAAAGGTGAATACAACCATTTGCATGACACTTCTAAAGTCACCTCGGTTTTGATTTCGGAGAAAGAAATGGTAACTGAGATGAATGGTAATGGAAGAAGTACCGCTTATAAACTAAATGAAAATGCAAAGAAAAATATTCTCGTCGTTGATGATGAACCTATTAATCTTAAAGTCTTAAAGAATCATCTCGAACAGGAAGGATTTACTGTCACGCTGGCTAAAGATGGACAAGAGGCATTGGGTTTGTTGGAAAATGGAAATAAATATCACCTCGTGCTTCTTGATGTGATGATGCCGCGAGTGTCAGGGTATGAAGTTTGTCAGCGGATCAGGGAAAAATATATGTTATCACAATTGCCCATCATAATGGTCACGTCTAAAAACCAGGTCAATGATTTAGTGGAGGGGCTGACCTTTGGTGCCAATGACTACATCATTAAACCTTTTTCGAAAGATGAATTGTTAGCCCGTGTTAAAACGCAATTAAATACCTATGATATCTATGAGGCTACGGATCGTTTTGTCCCTCATGAATTCCTGGATATCCTGGGGAGAAATAGCATAACGGAATTGAACAGGGGGGATATGGTGGAGAAAAATGTTCATGTGATGTTCTCGGATATCCGCGACTACACTAGCCTGGCAGAGGACATGACACCACTTGAAAATTTCCAGTTTGTCAATTCTTTAGCAGGTAAAATAGGGCCGGTGGTCAAGCAAAACCGCGGGATCATCAATCAATACCTGGGCGATACGATCATGATGCTTTTTATGGATAAAGCAGACCATGGTGTACAAGCGGGCGTGGATATCCTCAGATTAATGCAGGAATATAATAGTTACCGCAAAGCCAGGCAGCGCAAAATAGTCCATCTTGGGATCGGATTGCATAGTGGCCCGCTCATGATGGGTATCATAGGTGACTTGCATCGCACCGATGCCGCTGTGATTTCTGATTCGGTCAATACGGCATCTCGAATTGAAGGCTTGACGAAATTTTATAATGTCAATTTTATGTTGAGTGAAGACACCTATAAAAAATTGGAGGATCCGGAAAAATTCAGTTTGAGATATTTGGGGAAGGTGCAGGCAAAAGGTAAGTTTCATCCTA
>JBDSPM010000416.1:0-8152 GCA_039930325.1 Saprospiraceae bacterium | reverse complement strand
GATAAAATATTACTCAAAGCGGATGGATTTCCGACATATCACCTTGCGAATGTGGTTGATGATCATTTGATGGGCATCACGGATGTGATACGTGGAGAGGAATGGTTACCCAGTACTGCACACCATGTTCTTTTGTACAGGGCTTTCGGCTGGCTGCATACAATGCCCACCTTTTCACATTTACCTCTGATCCTAAAGCCGAACGGACAGGGTAAATTGAGCAAAAGAGATGGACAGAAATTCGGGTTTCCGGTATTTCCCCTCGCATGGCATTCCGATCATCCTGAAGAATCGATCGAGGGTTTTGACAGCTATGGTTTTGAGCCGGCTGCCGTCATCAATTTTCTTGCTTTCCTGGGCTGGAATCCGGGTACTGAGCAGGAAATATTTTCATTGGATGAGCTCATCGAAACATTTGATCCGGAAAGAATTCATAAAGGCGGAGCGAGGTTTGATTATGATAAAGCGCTTTGGTTCAATCATCAATATTTGCAGCACCTGGATTTCGCCCGGGTGAGTGAAAGACTAATTCAATATGCAGAAAACGAGCGGATCAATATTCGTGATATAAATCTTGAAGCGGTATTCAAATTATTACAGCCACGGCTTCACCGGCTGAAGGAATATTTTACGCAGGGATACTATTTTTTTACGGATGAGCTCAGCTATGATGAAATAGAAATCAGCAAAAAATGGAATACGGAGGCTGCAACTTTATTGCAGAAAATAGCGGATGGATTTAAAAATACAGAACCATTTACTTCTGAAAATGCTTCAATTCTTGTAAAAGAGCTTATAGCTTCATCTGGCATCAAGATGGGAGTGATCATGCCGCTCATTCGTGCAGCATTGACAGGAACTATCCAGGGACCTGATGTATTTGAAATCAGCGGCATTCTTGGTCAACAGAAGACTTCAGACAGACTGTTGAAAATGGCCAATTGGCGTTTACTAAATCAGGAATAACTCTTATTTATAATTCAATATTCATATAACATGCCCAGGAAGAAAAAAACAACCGATTCGCCAAAATCAACAAGGCCTTCATTTCATGAAAGCCTAAAAGGATTCGATATCAAAGTGAATTCCTTTGGTGAAATGGAGTCAACATTTGAGATCGACCGAATCAATGCTTTCCTTAATAACGAAGTCCACGACAAAAAACTTGAGAGCACGGCAGACTCCAGTAAGAGCGAACAGGATGAGCAAACTAAAACCGAACCTTCCGGAAAAGGGGGGCAGTCTGATCATACCAAGCATAAGAAAGCTGCCGGAAAGAAAAAGAAGGACGAGGAAGAGTAGGCATCAAAAAAAAATCCCGCTGCATGCGGGATTTTTCATTTTCGTAAAACCAGAATTTTCAGATACCCAGCTTAGCTTTTACGAGGGATGTAATGTTCGTGCTTTCATCGGCATAGAGCAGAACACCTATACCCGGACTTCCGTCAAAAATATAAGTGTAACCGTTCTCTTTGGCGATCGTCTGGATGGCCGTTTTTACTTCATTGAGTATCGGCGAGAGAAGAGCCTCTCTTTTGTCTGAAAGCTGTTTTTGCATATCCTGATCAAATGCCTGGATCTTAACTTCATCATCCTTGAGCATGGCAACCTGTGCATCCTGATCTTTCGGAGCGATGTCACCTGCCTGAACCCTGCGCTGAAGATCCTGGGCTTTGGTTTGATAGTCCTGCATCATCTTTTGTCCTTTGGCCTGCAATTGTTTTCCAAGGGTTTCAAGATTGGATTCAGCTTCTTTGACCTTCGGCATCATCTCCAACAGGCTTCCGGAGTCGACATAACCGATTTTTTGGGCCTCCATGCTGAAGCTTAAGGTTACAGCAAGGGCAATCATCATAGCGTATTTCAAGGTAGATTTCATTTACGTTGTTTATTATTTTTATTAGAAAAAGTGTGCAAAAGTAATGATAAAGATTATTTCGACAGCAAGCGGATGACATCATCCGTTTTATCATATTCAGCATTCGAAAAGATCAGGCCACCGGTTCCGCCTTTATCAAAAATAAAATCGAAGCCGCGGTCTTCAGCATATTTCTGGATAGCCGCATAGACCCGCTCCTGGATGGGCTGAACCAGATCTTGTCTCTTTCTGAAAAGCGAACCTTCGGGGCCAAATTTGTCACGTTGCATGTCACGGACAGATTTTTCGCGTTCCATGATCTCATCCTCTTTTTGTTTTTTAGCATCCTCTGTCAGAAGGACTTGTTCGGCTTGGTATTTATTGTACATGGCCTTGATCTGGTCATACTGCAGTGCGATTTCCTGGCGCCAGTCAGCTGCTATTTTATCGAGGTCACTCTGGGCAGATTTATAATCCGGCAATTCTTCGAGCACTTTAGTGATATCCACTATTGCTATACGTTGTGCGCTAACCTGGGTGACGGCTGCAGCCGAAAGGAATAACAGCAAAAAAAGAAATTTATTCATTTTATCGAGGTATTGATTTATCATTTTTTACGAAGAGACGCCAAAAATACTTCAATTATTGGCTCATATTCAGCATGTAGACGACATGCGGGCTTTAAAAGTTTCATCGGTCAAACGTACCCGGAAGCATTCTTATTCGATTAATGCATTAAATATTAATGAATAATATATTTTTTATAAGAACATATCATCAAACCTTTAACCATCATTTAACCCTTTGCTAAACCAAATTAACACGGCCACGAGCAGATGATTATTTTTGATTCCATGGATCAAAAGATATTTGAGGGAAAGGAACTGGAAGTAGCCGACATTATCTCTTTTTTAGGTGGAAAATTAGAATTGTCTGACGGAGTCTGGGAAAAAATTTCCCGAAGCCGGCAGTCGATGGAACATCTCCTGGTCAAAACCGGTGAAAGCTATTATGGAATCAACACCGGGTTTGGATCACTATACACCATCCAGATCTCTTCGGATCAGATACGTCAGCTGCAAACCAATCTTCTTCGCTCCCATGCCTGTGGAGTTGGTCCGGCTGCCCCGGTAATTATTGTCAGATTAACCCTTTTGTTGAAAATCCTGAGTCTTTCACAAGGTTATTCAGCGGTGAGAAAGGAGATTGTTCGGTTCCTGCTGGATATGTACAATCATTCCATTCTTCCTGTTGTGCCTACCCTGGGATCGCTTGGAGCATCAGGAGATTTGGCTCCGCTTGCTCATCTCTGCCTGCCTATGATAGGTGAAGGAGAAGTGGTATTTAAAAGGGAGCAAATGGGTGTGGGACGAGTATTGCAGATGTGTGGAATGGATTCGATTGAATTGGAAGCCAAAGAGGGCCTTGCCCTGATCAATGGAACACAATTTTCACTGGCATGGCTGATTTTTGCTATTGAAAATGCTATTCGACTTTGTGAGGTAATTGAAATGTGTACAGCGCTGTCAATGGATGCATATGATTGTCATCCCTCTGTTCTTGATAAAGATATTCATGCCATACGCCGTCAGCCGGGCCAGATAATCTCAGCAGCATCTATTCGAAAATGGCTTGCAGGAAGTGAAATTCAAAAAAACAATAAAGAACATCTGCAGGATCCGTATTCATTTCGATGTGCTCCACAAGTGCAGGGTGCTACACGTGATGTTGTAAATTATGCTAAAAGTATAGCGGGATATGAAATCAATGCAGTGACGGACAATCCGCTTGTGTTCAATACGGATGATGAAACGAAAATTGTTTCAGGCGGAAATTTTCATGCACAACCACTGGCAATCACATCCGATTTTTTATCAATAGCGTTGGCTGAATTGGGCAGCATATCTGAACGCAGATCTTATTTATTGCTGGGAGGACAACGCGGACTACCACCTGCCCTGGCAAAAAATCCGGGTGTTGAATCAGGCATGATGATTTGTCAATACACCGCCGCATCAATTGTGAATCGAAACAAAATACTTTCGCATCCGGCGTCAACCGATTCGATTGTGACCAGTGCAGGACAGGAGGATCATGTGAGCATGGCTGCCGGTGCCGGAATGAAGCTATATGAAATTGTAAATAATGTCTGGAAAATTGTAGCCATCGAATGGATGATTGCGTCCCAGGCCATCGAATATCGAAGACCTTTAAATTCCTCACCGATGCTCGAAGAAAAACATCTTGCGTATCGTCTGGTCGTAGCTCCTTTGTCAGGAGACCGGGTGCTTTCGTCTGATATCGATGCAACGGAAAATTTTCTTCGCCGGATCGCTTCGACAAAACATAATAGCTAAGGATAATTCTTTTTTTTCAACAATATCAAATTGAGAATGAATTTTATTACATCGCTCAGCGACCCTTTGTGTTCCGAAATATCAAAGGTGAATGATTATTAATCCATCGCTTAGCAACTTTATCAGTTCCGAATTTTCCCAAATTAATTTTCGAACTTTTCCTGACATTACATCATATGAGTGAGATTCAGACTAAGCTGAAAGAAAAGATTCAGGAAGCGGAGACGATCGGGAAAATTCACACGCATTCATCACAGCTCCAGACCAGGCTGGCTGAGGAAGAAAAAGCGCTGGCCATTATGGAAAAAGCGCTTGCGAAAGAGCAGCGTGATGTTGAATTGCTTGAGAAGGAAGGACTGACGACCATGTTCCACAAATTTCTGGGTGATCGGGAGGAAAGACTTCAGAAAGAAAGACAGGATTATCTAACGGCTGCATTAAGGTATAATGAGCTCTACAAATCTGTTGAGCTGATACGTTACGAGCTTGCTATTCTTTCTAAAAAAGAGCAAAATATTGCGATTGTCGAAAAGGAGATTGCAAGCCTGATAAAGCAACGTGAAAAAGAGCTCATGAACCTTGATCCTGAAACCGCGCTCCAACTAAAAGAGATCCACGAACAACAAGACAAGCTTCACAAATATGAAGTGGAAGTTAACCAGGCTTTATCCAGTGGTGATCATGCATCAGAGCTCGTCAGGAAGACTGAATATTATCTGCGCGAAGGTCAGCTTTCAGATTCGGATTACAAGCAGGGACGGCGGTATCACAGTTCGATAGTCAATTACGAGGCCGTGGATCATGCCCGTGACATGGCTTACCAAGCGAAGCAGGCGCTGATTAAATTCGGAAATGAATTTCGTGATGTTTACAGTGACCAACCGTTCCAGGTCAGCATGGAAATAGAAGAATTAGGACGCTTTGCAGAATTCTTTATCAACAATTTGATTACTGATTGGATAATCAAACAAAAAATAAGCAAATCGCTGACCAGCGTCTGCAATGCCCGAAGCCAGTTGGAGCAGCTGATACAGCAGCTGGAACAGGAGAAGGTGGGGATAAGTAAGAAGCTGGAAGAATTGGAGCAACTGAGAAAGTTGACGATAGTCAATAGTGAATGAAAAGGATCAAAGCTTTAGTGATACAACTGCCTTTAAGTCGTCATTAAGTAGATAAAGTTTTGAGAATCAATTGTGAAGGGAGGAAGTCTCATAGATGCAGTCATAAGACTGCTTAGAAAGTCACTATAAGGAAAATGATTTTTTACAATTTTGATGGTTCGAATTTGCAAAATCCGAACGACTTTGCTCTTTATAAGGCCTGCGGCCTTATAAATTAAGCAATTAAATTTTGAGTTATGAGTGTCTTCTCACTTATCTCCTATCCCATATCTCATATCCTGACTCTTACGCTCTCCCGCGTCACGACTTCGTCATTGGCGGGACTGCGCTGCGCTTGTCACTTCTCTCCCGCGTCACGACTTCGTCATTGGCGGGACTGCGCTGCGTTTGTCACTTCTCTCAAAGCGATACTATTTCTCCCTTTGGGGGGATCTCGATATTCAAGAATCCATCCTGCATCAAAAAATTTCTCCAGGATTGTTGTACCGGATAATCTCCGTGAACCAGGAATAATTTCTTAAGTCCTGATTTTTGATTTTCAATAAAATCTTTCATTTCATCGCGATCGCCGTGGGCTGAAAATGAATCCATGATTTGTATTTCTGCACGGACGGTTTTGACTTCGCCGTATAATTTTATGCTCTTTGCGCCAGCTCTCAGGATTCCTCCCGGAGTATCGGGGGTACAATATCCGACGATCAGGATTGTATTTTTATTGTCTTCAATGTTATTGGCAAGATGATGTTTTACACGACCGGCATTCATCATACCTGATGCTGAAATAATGATACAAGGCTCTTTACTGGTATTTAATGCTTTGGATTGTTCTACATCACGGATATAAATGAGGTCATTGAAACCGAAAGGATTGTCATCAGTAAGAATATAGGTGGCCAATTCATTGTCAAAGCATTCAGGGTGAGATCCAAATACGGTGGTGGCATTGACAGCCAGTGGGCTATCGACATACACTTTGATGGGAGGCAGCCGATGTGCATTGCTGGCCTGATCCAGGAGATATACAATTTCCTGTGTGCGACCGATACTAAAAGCCGGAATGATCAGCTTTCCTTTTTTATCGATACACGTATGCCTGATGATCTCAAGAAATTTATCCATTTCGTTCGGAAGGGATTCATGCTTTCGATCTCCATAAGTAGATTCACAGATGAGATACTCACATGGAGGCAATGGTTTGGGATCTCTTAATATGGGCCGGTTCGGACGTCCGATATCACCTGTAAATCCAAAAATAGTTTTCTTTCCATTTTCATCAATTTCCAGAGCTACAGCAGCACTACCGAGGATGTGTCCTGCATCTGTGTAGAACACTTTCACACCGGGACAAATCTGTTCCCATTTGTCGTATGGATAACCCATAAACATAGTCATGGTGAGATCTACGTCTTTGGTAGTATAGAGAGGCTCCTGGGTTATAGTCTCGCTGATACCGGGTCTGCCCAGGTGTTTTTTATTGAAATATTCTGCATCCTTTTCCTGGATAAATGCTCCATCCAGCAGCATGATAGCACAAAGGCTCCTGGTGGCATGCGTGCAATGAATATTTCCTTTGAAACCGCTTTTCACCAGGAATGGAAGGCGACCGGAATGGTCCATATGCGCGTGCGATAAAACCACACAATGGATTTCTCCCGGATCGAATAGTAATTCATTATTGGCAATCAGATCTTCTTTGTAACTGCCCTGGAAGAGTCCGCAATCGAGAAGGATTTTCATTCCATTGTCAAGTGTCAGCAGATGACAGCTACCGGTAACCTGGCGGGCAGCACCGCAAAATTTTATATTCATTCGGGCAAGATAAGTGAAAAGAGAAAAGTGTGGTTCGACATGCCTTACTCAACCTCGTGCTACAGCTCACCAACCAGAGTGAAAAGAGAAAAGTGATTCTTCGACTCATCCAGAATAAATTCGGATGATGGGGCTTAGTGCAAGAAAGTGTAAATAGTATTGAATACTGTGTATTGGGTATTGAGACAAAAAAAAGGTACTGATTGTTCTCAATAAAGATTCTTCGCTTAGTGAATCCTATTCTTTCTCCGAGGGTTTGCCGAGAAAATAAAAGATAACACCTAGGAGTAGAATCCCACCCCTGATCATCCATGCTTTGTCAGGACCCCAGTGATCGATCCGGTGTAGGAAGATGAAATTCATGTGAAGGAAATACAGTCCGGTCGACACAATTCCTACAACTAATAACAAAGCTCCGAGAGTGCGCATGATGAGGATAGTTTGGTTCCGGCTGTTGGTTGCACGAAAGATGCAGATTGCACACTTTGGGATCGCATTGAGTATTGTGTAGTGAGACAAAATTTGTAAGAAATTCCCTGAGAAAGGGATTAATGGACGGAGATAATGAAATACATCCCTCCGGCTCCCTTCATGCTTCGACACATTCGGTAAGCTCAGTGCGATGCTCGCTATAGAATTAATTTCTGCTATTTAAATGCGTCCTTGAAGAAGGGATTTAATAGAGTGAGATTTCAACCTCAGATTACACTCATAGCCATAATATCCGATTACTGAATTCCAATTACCTATTACTTGCTGGTAAGCATACTTTTTAGATATAACCGATTTAACCTGGCGATATGGGTAACTGAGATTTCCTTCGGACATTCTGCCTCGCATGCATAGGTGTTTGAGCATTTTCCAAAACCTTCTTTATCCATCTGCATGACCATGGCCTGGACACGGCGCTCATTTTCAACTTCGCCCTGGGGCATCAAAGCAAGATGAGAAGCCTTCGCAGCAGTGAATAACATAGCACTTGCATTTGGGCAGGCTGCAACGCATGC
>JBDSPM010000415.1:0-9561 GCA_039930325.1 Saprospiraceae bacterium | reverse complement strand
AAGCTTAAAGAGATATCGTATATCCATGCTGAGGGCTATCCGGCCGCCGAGATGAAACATGGCCCCATCGCCTTAATCGATGAACATATGCCTGTCGTGGTTTTAGCAACGAATCAAAGTGCGTATGACAAACTTCTGAGCAATATCCAGGAAGTAAAAGCGCGTAAAGGAACCGTGATCGCGATCGTATCCAATGGAGCGAAAGAAATCCGGAAATTCGCTGATCATGTTATTGAAATACCAAGCACGGCAGAGCCTTTTTCACCTTTACTTTCAGTCATTCCCACACAGCTATTATCATATCACATTGCCAGGCTGAGAGGATGTAATGTAGATCAGCCTCGGAACCTTGCAAAATCTGTTACGGTGGAGTAAATTCACTCCCAAGAAAAAAATAAAATGCAGCCTCATAGAAGGTTTGCAAATACATAAATAATCATTTACATTTTATTAAATCCGCATTTGCGATGATGAGATCAAACGAAGGAGAGACAACATTAGAATACAATTCAGGCCGTGAAAAGCTTATTCTTCCGGAATACGGGCGGAATATTCAAAAACTGGTATTGCATGCAAAGGAAATAGAAGACCCTGATCAACGCCAGCAGTATGTAGAGACTTTGGTAGAGCTGATGAACCAAATATTACCTCATACCAAAACCGTCAAAGAAATAGAGGATAAGTTATGGAATCATCTTTTTTTTATAGCAGGTTATGACCTTGATGTCAACGTTCCTGAAGGCGTAGTGATTCATGAGAAAGGAGATGTTTTCATGATCCCTTCGGATGACATGGGTTATCCCCAGAAGAAAATTCCGTATCGCCACTATGGGTTGAATGTGCATACGATGATCCAGAAAGCCATTACCATGGAGGAAGGTCCAAAGCGTGAAGAGTTTTCAAAAATCATTGCTTCCTACATGAAACTTGCTTACAGGACGTGGGGTAAGGAACAATTTATCAATGATGAGCTGATCAAAGAAGATCTCAGGAAAATATCACAAGGCCAGCTTAGTGTATCTGATGATGCAAGCATAGACGCTTATAAAAATGTAACAGCGCCAAGCGGTAATGCACAACGACGCAAACAATATAAAGGTTCGGGTGGCGGGCAACAAGGTCAGCATGGAAGTCGGCGTTTTCAAACAAATCGTCCATCGAATAATAATAATAACAAAAATAGCAACCAAAAAAAGAAACGATATTAAGCAATAGCATGTCGAGCGCAGCGAAGATCCCTCCATCACGAAGTAAGATGATGCGGGAGGGCAGAGGGCAGAGGGCAGAGGGCAGAGAGCAGAGAGCATAGGGCATGGAGCATGGAGCATGGAGCATAGAGCATAGAGCATAGGGCATGGAGCAGAGAGCAGAGAGCAGAGAGCAGAGAGCATAGGGCATGGAGCAGGAGTTTGAGTTTGAGTTTGAGTTTGAGTTGTGAGAATGCCGAAGTGCAACGAAGGTCCCGCCATCATGAAGTGATGCTGCGGGATGAGATGTGAGATGTGAGACACTGGTTCTTGCCCCATCGGGGCAAAAGGTTGGTAACAAAAGGAAATCGAAATATCTCTCTTGCCCCATCGGGGCAAAACTGAACTAGCAGTATCTGTGATGAATTCTTTCAAATCTGTAGTAAAAAATATTGGCGCATAAATCGTGTAGAAAATAATTTGCGTTAATCTGCGAAAATTTGCGGCAAAAAAATGAAAGGTGAAAAGTGAAGAGTGAAAAGTGAACCTTATTTCTCCGTGTTCTCCGTGAACTTTGTACGATAAAAATGAAGAGTGAAAATAATCAACGAAATTTGCCGCAGATAAAAGGAAAAGACGAACCAAACGGGCAATGAATAAATCTTTACTAAAAAATTGGCCCCGTATTCTTTGGATCGCTTTCGTTCTTTCACTTCCTGCGATCATCATCTATAGTTATTTTTCAAAAATATTCGCCTGCCCCGCTTGCTATCTGTATGCAGACAGTGGAGACGGGCTTAAAAATTACTACACGCTCTCCTATTATGTTCAGCACGATAAGGGCTGGCATTTTTCGGGGATGAATTACCCTTATGGAGAGAACATCATCTATACCGACAATCAGCCTGTTCTTGCATTGACACTGCGCTGGATAGACCAGCACATTGTGGACATGGATCGCCACGTGATTGGTACACTCAATATGCTTCTGTTGCTTTCACTCTATTTTTCGGTGTTAATTCTGTATAAATTATTGCGAAGATGGCGGGTAGGTAAGTGGTGGGCGCTGGCTTCATCATTGTGCATCATATTCTTGTCTCCACAGCTCTGGCGATTTCACGGACATTATGCTCTGGCTTACGTTTGCTTTCTGCCGCTGCTTTATCTGTTGATAGACCTGATGGTACGAGAAGAAAAGAAACGGTGGTTGTGGAGCATGCTATCAGGTGTATTGCTTATCGTGATGAGTCTCACGCATATGTATTTTCTGTTGATCAGCTTAGTGGTTCTGTCTTCGTTTTTTATTTTTTGGTGGTGGTATCACCGTAGAGAAAAATTGCTTTTACGTTCAGTTTTACCCTGGCTCGCAGGTGTTATTATTCTCCCTGCTTTTATTCTTATTGGAATTCGACATGCCACAGATCCTATCAAAGACAGGCCCACCGAACCTTATGGTTTAGATGCGCTCGATGTAACATTTGAATCTACTTTCTTCCCATTCTTTCCGCCTTTTGACAAAACATGGTCCGCCATCTTAAAGCACGAGACGCCTAATTTTGAAACCATTGACTATACCGGCCTGATAGGTCTGCTGATGTTGCCGGTGGTTTTCTTTTTTTTATTTCGAAGAAATGATGATCCCCGTTTAAATCTGACGATCAAAGCTTTTTTAGGTTCAGCTGTTTTGTCATGGGTTATGGCAGCCGGTATATTCTATCAACACGGGTTTAAATTTCTATGGGACCTTCTGCCGGTATTGAAACAATTCAGAACACTTGGCCGACTCGGCCTGTCCTTTTATTACCTGTACATGCTGATCTGTAGTTATCTTCTCTGGCAGTTTTATGTCAAAATGCGAAACAGGGAAATGGGTGGCACCGCCGCATATGCATTAGGCGTCATTTTTATTGTTTGGGGATTTGAAGCGCATATGAATTTGAAAGCTGTGCGGGATCCGATATTCAAACCAAATAAATATTTGGTATCTACAAAGCTTGATTACACTCCTGTGTTAGTAAAAGCGGGTCATAAACCTGAAGATTTCCAGGCGATACTTCAATTACCCCTGGTAGCGATTGGAAATGAGAATTTAGGTGTGGCCCATGGCTTCTGGACAATGAGAGAAGGAATACATGCATCCATAGAAACAGGTTTGCCGATGATTGATTATGCCATGTCGCGCACTTCTATATCACAGGGATTAGACGTCATTGAATTGATTTCAGCACCTTACTTTGAAAAGAAAAGATTGAGATCGATGGATGACCGACCCCTTTTGTTATTGTGCGAAGAAGAATTTGTCACGCCCGCTGAACATAAGCTAATTGATCAGGCGGAAAAGATAGGTACATATCAATCAATGACTTTATATTTTCTGGCTATTTCGAAATTGAGGAAGATCAGTTTGCCTGACTTGCCGGTAGATAGAAAAGATGTCATGTGTAACGGATGGTATAATGGATTTGAAGAAACAAAATGTGACACCTCAATGACGGGACGAGGTGCCCTGCCCATTAAAAATGCTCCCTATTCTATCTGGTCTTACGCAGATACTTCACTGGCTGAACAGCATTGGGATGTCAGCTTTTGGTCTCACATTGATCACCTGAAAGGAAATATGCCTGTCCCCCGCATGATGGAAACTGACCCAACTGGAAAAATAATTTCGAATGAAGGCAAAGGACGTGAAAGGATTGACTGGGATGAAGCTTACGACGAATGGATTCAGGTTGCTTTTCCGTTAGTGACAAAAGGAAAGGGGTATACCTACGAATTGTTCATTGATAACACGGGGCCGGTGATAGATAATTTACTTATCAGTCAAGCCGGTGATACTTGTATCTATTTTTACCCTGACATGATCCTGTATAATAATCTTCCAATACCTGTATCTAAATGAGGAAGATTTTAAAAAGCGTGGTGAAGATCTGGCCATGGCCAGTCACTGTCAATGAACGATATGACCGGCAGACGAAAGCTGTTTTAAAAAAAGTTTGCAAGCCGGATAGCATTTGCATAGACATTGGTAGTTACCAGGGCGAGATCTTATCTCTGATGCAGAAGTATGCACCGAAGGGACATCATCTTGCATTCGAACCGATTCCGGCTCAATATGAACAGCTTAGAAAAAAATATTCATCTACAGCTACCATATATCCATTCGCGCTTGCTGATGACAATAGTGAAACTACTTTCAATCATGTATTGAGTAATCCTACCTATTCCGGATTAAAACAAAGAACGTATAAGGGGCAAGAGAACATAGAGGTCATCCGTGTCCAGGTAAGACAACTGGACAGTGTCATATCAAATGAAATTCCTGTGCGGGTCATCAAAATTGATGTAGAGGGAGGGGAATATGATGTATTGAAGGGAGGTATGAGAACTTTAAAAAAATGGCGGCCATACCTCATCTTTGAACATGGAATAGGTGGAGCCGATAAGTATGGTGTCAGTCCGGGCGATCTGTATCGCTTCCTGGTAAAAGAGCTGGGCTATTCCATTTGCCTCATGGAAGATTTTTTGAAAGACGAAAAAGTAAAAGGTTTTTCACTCGCACAATTGGAAGAGCAGTTTTGGAAAGGAAAGAATAGTTATTTTCTTGGTGTCCCACAGTAAGAATTCTATTTTTTCTTACTTCTGCTTTTTTCCGGTTTTGATTTTGCTTCACTTCTAGATCTTACCTGATTAGCATCTGCAAGTTCCAGATCCATTTGTCTTGAATTCATATCAATCTTTGTGATGCGTACTTTGATCTGTTGTCCGATGGTATAGGAATCACCGGTTCTTGAACCTGCGGTATAAGGTGCAGTCATATAAAATCCACCCTGCATGCTCCGGAACTGGATGAGCCCTTCTGCACGGGATTCTTCGAGCTGCACAAAAATTCCGCTTTCGATGACGCCGGAAATAACCCCTGCAAATTCCTGTCCCACTTTGTCTTTAAGATATTCCATTTGTTTGTACTTAATGGATTCTCTTTCTGCTGTTGCAGCTGCGCGTTCCCTGTCAGATATGTGTTTGCATTTTGCTTCCAGGTTGCTTTTGTCTTCGCGATACACTGCAGTGAGATTAGCATCCAGGATGCGATGGACCAGTACATCTGAATATCTCCGGATCGGAGAGGTAAAGTGTGTATAGTAATCAAATGCAAGCCCGTAGTGGCCAATATTATTTGTGGTGTAAATAGCCTTCGCCATCGTGCGGATCGCAAGTGGTTCTAGTAGTCTTAATTTTTCATCTTCTTTGGCTGCTTCAGCCAGGCGGTTGAATGACTTTGATATTTGTTTTGGTGTATCAATCTGAAGAACAAACCCGAGCTGCCTGGCGAATGCCTGAAAATCAGACAACCTGTCCGGATCAGGAACATCATGCACCCGGTATGGAAAAGGTATTTCCCTTGTTTTACTTTTCTCCGCCATCAGTGTCGCTACTTCACGATTGGCTAATAACATAAAATCTTCGATGAGCAAATGCGCTTCCTTTCGCTCTTTTACGAATATTTCCAGCGTCTGCCCGAATTCATCAACTTTGAATTGCAGCTCATCGGTTTCAAAAGTGATGGCACCATCTTTGAACCGTTGTTTGCGAATGGCCTTCGATATTTTATTGAGCTTTTTCAATTCTGCTGCAAACGGACCTTCTCCCGTCTCTAAAACAACTTGTGCATCTTCATAGGAGAACCGGTGATCAGAATAAATAACAGTACGCCCAAACCATTTTGATACAACACGGTTATCCATGTCTATTTCAAATACAGCTGAGTAACAAAGGCTTTCTTCTAAAGGTCGCAAAGAACAAAGCTCATTAGACAATTTTTCAGGAAGCATCGGGCATACCCGATCAACGAGATAGACAGATGTTGATCTGAAATAAGCTTCTTTATCAATGGCTGTTCCCGGTAAAACATAATGTGACACATCAGCTATATGAACACCCACCTCTGTGTTTCCATTTTCAAGTGTTCGGATCGAAAGCGCATCATCAAAATCTTTGGCGGTGATCGGATCGATAGTGAATGTGGTAATCTTTCTATAATCCCTCCTCTTTGCAATTTCGGATTCAGCGATTCCTTCCGGAAGATGCCGACTTTCTTCAATGACTTCATCAGGCCATGCCAGGTTGAATCCATTATTGATCAGGATGGATTGCATTTCCAATTCATGACTTCCTGAAGCACCCAACACATGGACTACTTCGCCTGATGGCGAATTGTCCTTCCATTCTGTAATCTTTACGACTACTTTATCTCCGTCTACAGCCTCTGAGATCTTATCCATCGGGACGATGATATCAAACTGGATATTCATCCTGTCAGGTACCACGATTGCAAACTTCTTATAAAATTTGAGTGTCCCGATGACTTGTTCAATGGCTCGCTTCTCTATATCGACGATAAGACCTTCAGGTTTTCTGCCGCGACGCTGTGCGCTCAATTCAAATATCACTTTGTCTTTGTGCATGGCGCCTCCGATGTTTCTGGATGGGATGTAGACATCTTCTTCAAGCTCATCTGTGATAACATAAGCGGAGCCTGATCTGGTCATGTCCACTGTACCGTGATAGGTTGGCTTTCCGGAGGCTTTTGCAGGAGTCTGTGCCTTCGACTGGACTTTTGGCTTGGCAGCTATGAGACTGGTATAAACACCTTCGGCATCCACTGACAGTTTGCCTTGTTTCACCAAACCATGGAGTACCCTGGCCAGATCAGATTTGCCATTACCGATTTTGAGCTTTTTGATAAGCTGGCGGGGTGTCCATGATGGATTTTTGCTTTGCTGGATGGTTTCAAAAACGAGTACCCTTAATTTTTCGTAAGGTAATTTTTGTCCTTTGGTGCTTGCTGTATGCGGAATTGAATTTTTCTTATTCTTATCTGTCTTCTTCATTGAGATCATATCTGATAAATCCATCAGGCAGGATTGCCATCTGGTAGGTGTTTGTGTTTTTAAGATCCAGGCTAACATTTTCACTAACCGTCAGTCCTTCTGCAATGATTATGGTCAAGTCCTTATTGATGATTGCCACTGAATGAAGAATACCTTCCTTGTCCGCCAGCAGACCGCCTACGATGGCATGGCTGATGAGATGACCGTCATCACCATAAGTAGCCAGGATGAATTCATATTTCAAGACACTGGCTTTCCAATATATCAATGCCTGAAAACCTTTCGTACCGGATATTCTGCAGTAGGGAATGTATTCAGTGAATTCATCTGCCTCGTCCCCTTCAAAAGGCAGAATAAACTCCTCAAGCATGATAGCCGGTAGTGGTAATGAAGACGAAGGAATCTCGGATATATCTGATAAAAGACTAAAGGGAGGTTCAAGTAAAGGAAAATATTCGATAAATTCGGTAAACCTGGCAGTAGGAATCTTATTCACAAGGCAAATTTATGCCATTAAACCAAACCGAACGGTAATTGGTTGACTTCTATACCCATTGATAAATATCCCAAAAAACTGGGTCTGACAGACGAGGATCGTTCTGCATTGGTGGCTTTTCTTCATTCACTTATAAATGAACATTACCTCACTGATCAACGATTTTCTGACCCTTTTACTAAATAAAATCAGTTTTTCGAAGGGTTTAAACAGGTCCCTGGACCCGATTGTTAAAGTCCTGAATCGGAATATTTTTTAGTTGGAAATTATATTTTAAAATATTATATTTGGCCCCCAGTTACCACCTGGCTTTCAATTTGCTGTGGCCGGCATAACATCCAAAGTCTCACCTTTGTAATAAAAGGAGATATACTGGTCCCCCAAGTTTGGTGTCAGGTGGTATTGTTTCTGACCCTTCCTCTTCTCTGTCACTTCTTTTTTTCGTATATCGTCCAAACACATAGGTTTGCCCCTACAAAATTTTCGAAATTCAATATTCGATATTCATTTTTTTTCTTTTCACTTTATGAGAGGAATTCAATGCTGTCATTGATAAACGATGACATCTCCTCTCCTTTCAACATGCCCTGGTTTAGTTTTGCAAGACGTAATAAATACGCTGCAAATTTTTCCTTCTTTTCCTGGCTCCGCATACCCATCAGTTTTTCTGCGATCAATGGATGATTGGCATTGACGATGACCTGGTAATATTGGTCCATCATGTCCATTCCGTTTCCTCCCTGCATCATCTGCATCTCCTGCATTCGTCTCATGAATTCAGGTCGTGTGATCAGGACCGGATGCGCATCTGGTGCCATAGGACGTATGATGAGCTGGTGATCCTGGCCACCCATCAGTGAAGTAAATAATTCTTTGACCTTGTCCTGTTCCTTCTCGCTAAGTACGGATTCAGTTTTTTCTTCCTTTTGAATCAGGTGATCAGGGGTATCGGCATCAACACGTGCAAAAGATATTTTATCTCCCTTATACTCCAGGTGCTGAATAAAATGATTGTCTATGATATGGTTAAGATGAAGTACATCATATCCCTTGTCTATTGCATTTTTGATATAAGAAGTATGCAATTCAGGTGATGGTGTATACAAGGCTACGGTGCGGCCATTTTTATCTGTCTGGTGCTCTTTGATCTTTTCTTTATATTCCTCTACAGTGAAATATTTTCCTTCTGTATTTTTGAGGAGTGCAAAATCAATAGCTTTCTCAGCGAATTTTTCATCTGTGACCATTCCATATTTAACAAATACTCCGATATCATCCCATTTTTGTTCGTATGCAGCCCTGTCATCCTTAAATAATTTAGAAAGACGCTCTGCTACTTTTTTGGTCATATAGCCGGTGATCTTTTTCACATTCGAATCACTCTGGAGATAGCTTCGTGAAACATTGAGCGGAATATCCGGACTGTCAATCACGCCATGCAGCAACATTAGAAATTCAGGAACGATTTCTTTGACATCATCGGTCACGAACACCTGGTTGCTATAAAGCTGGATCTTATTTTTTTGCTGGTCAAACTGATTTCCGATTTTAGGAAAATACAGCACGCCGGTCAGGTTGAATGGATAATCGATATTCAAATGGATCCAGAACAAGGGATCTGGTGAATACGGATAGAGCTTTTTGTAAAAATCAATGTAATCCTTGTCGGTTAATTTTCCCGGCTTCTTTTTCCAGATCGGATGGGTATCATTGATCTTATTCGGAACTTCAGTTTCTATTTTTTTCTTATTCTCGCCTTCACCCTCCCACGTGGTTTCTTTTTTCGTGCCAAACTGAATGGGATATGGAAGGAAGCTGCAATATTTTTTTAACAGGGTCTCGATCCTCGCGTGGTCAAGGAATTCTTTGCTGTCATCACTAATGTGAAGGATGACCTCAGTGCCCCTGTCTTTCCGATCCGTTTCCTCGATTTCATATTCCGGGTTCCCTTCACAGACCCAGTGTACAGCTTTAGGTGTCTTCTTATATG
>JBDSPM010000414.1:0-3048 GCA_039930325.1 Saprospiraceae bacterium | reverse complement strand
TTCTCTCCAACAAGAACCCGAAACCAGGAAAATATCAGAACTGTACTGGGAGGCTAGTGGAAATTTTCACTTGATAAAAGCGATTGAATTAAACGGCACTATGTCTCTTGGTCTGGGCCAGGCAAATGGATCCTATTTGTTCAAAGCAGAAGGAATTTTAAATTCAGGGATCGTCGGAAAATTTTCGGGTTATTGGTCGATAACCTCCAGAAAACCTTATATGATCGAATCAACTTTTTTTGCAGATCAATTGCCCATATATCGTTTTCATTTTAATAATCCATTTATAAATGACATTGGCGTAAAATGGCAATGGGAAAAACAAAATCTGAGTGCAGGCATCAACTGGCTGATTTTTGACAATTATATTTATTTTGATACGGCAAGGAAGCCGGCCCAAATCACAAGTTCATTTTCACTACGAAGGTTATATATCAACAAGGAATTTAATCTTTCATGGCTTGGTTTGAGAGCGAATATTATCTGGCAACCTGATGCAAGAGTTGAACTTGCTATACCTGATCTGATATATGCGGCAGGTTTGTATGCGCGCATCAAAATATTTGAAAGGAAAGTCACACTCCTCCCCGGTATGGAAATAACGTACCATACAGGATATCATGGGATCAGTTATTTTCCTGTGACCGGTAGGTATCACCTGACCAATGGCGCAGCCATACCTGATTATTTTCGTGTTGATGCAGTCCTTGGCATGAAAATAAGATTCCTGAAAGCTTTTGTCAGAATGGATGATTTCGCAGGATTATGGAAAGACCGGGTGCTCTACCAGGCTGATTATTATCCGCACTATCCCGCATATCTACGGTTTGGGATTGAAGCCGGCTTTTTCAATTGATCTTTTTCCATGCAGAAGATTCGGCGAGTTCCTTCATTTGCTGATTCATCAAGTTAAAACCTGCTAACGTTTTTAAATACATACTTTTCCATAACAGTGAAACAAGAATACCTGAAAAATTTTCTTTTTGTATAAACAATGTTCTTTCATCATCTATCGGATCCAGGAGGAAAATATGTTCTCCATCGAATAAGCCTTTCATGACCAGGTTTCCTTCCCACTGGAGATGCCTGCCGCTAATTAACTTCGTGCACTTTGGGGAAAAGCTCATTTTCTTTCCTCCCGGGGGAGCAATGGTTACGGTCCATTGAGCACCTTGTTTAAGATCACCCGAAATAAACTGAATGAAGCTATTCCATTGAGGATAAGAAGAAAAATCTGTCAGGTGTGACCAGATGATGTGGGCGGGTGCCTCAATGATGATTTCTGTGTTAATATTTTTCATATTTCGTATTTGAATTTAGTAAATCCCTGAAGGTGATCTTTTGTAATGTAATTGAATTTTTAATTGGAAACCAATAGAAATCTTAATTCAAATAAGATAAAATCTTCTTAAATTAACAGGTACAATTTCTAACTATGAAGACGACCTCGATGCCCATTGCCTCTTTTTTACTCCTTCTGCTTTTTTCTGCACCATCCTCTGCCCAAGGCGACAAAACCCTGCGTCCCAGTCCTCCTGCAGAAATATCGGCCTGGATCGACAGTGCGAAAGTGACCATCAATTACTCTTCACCAGCGGTTAAAAAACGGGATATTTGGGGCGGGTTAGTTCCGTACAACCAAGTTTGGCGAACAGGTGCAAATGAAGCAACCACTTTTGAAACCACCCGGGATGTAATGATCAACGGACAAAAATTAAAAGCGGGAAAATATGGGCTATTCACCATTCCTGGAGAAAAATCCTGGACTGTCATCTTCAACAGCGTTTGGGATCAATGGGGAGCCTTCAAATATGATGCCTCTAAAGATGTCCTGAGAACTAATGCTCCAGCTGATCATTCGCCCAAATTTCACGAACGGATGTTATTTGATATCATAGGACACGATGTGATCCTTTCCTGGGAAAATCTCTCCGTCAAATTTGATGCAAATGGAGCGTAGCACCCTTCCAAATATGCATTTGAAAATAATTATAGCGTATAGTTTGGAATAAGCTGATGGCCGCGTTCAGCATAAAATTTGTTGATGTAATTCACGATTTCATCCGGATCATCCATGATCGGAATCAGGTCTAAATCCTCAGGGTTAATATTCCCCTCTTTTTCAAGCATTACATTTATTATCCATTCTTTTAAGCCGGACCAGAAAGAACTGCCAACCATAATGACAGGCACAGGTGTTATTTTTTTTGTCTGAATAAGCGTTAATACTTCAAAAATTTCATCCATCGTACCGAAGCCACCGGGTAATACAACAAACGCCTGCGCATATTTTACAAACATGACTTTGCGCACAAAGAAGTATCTATGGCTTAAATTTTTGTCATTATCAATATATACGTTGTGCGATTGCTCAAAAGGCAGATCAATATTCAATCCCACTGAAACTCCTCCCTGGAGACTCGCTCCTTTATTAGCCGCTTCCATAATTCCCGGACCGCCCCCGGTAATAATCCCATAACCGGCGTCTGTAAGTTTCTGGGCAATTTTAACAGCAGTCTGATAATGTGGATTGTCTGGTTTTGTACGTGCGCTCCCAAAAATGGATATACACGGCCCAATCCTGTTAAGCGATTCAAACCCATCTACGAATTCCGCAATCACTTTAAACATCGTCCAGGCATTTTCACCTTTGATCTGGGTCCACTGCTTCATTAAGCGCGCAGGGGGTGGAGTTAATGTTTCTGACATAGGTTTTACTATTTATTGGATAAGGTACCGCGATATAGTCCCAAAGGTACTAAGTGGGAGTTTAGTCTATCGAAGATTGGTAATTGGCAAATTCCTGCTCAATATATTTTTGAAGATCGCGCAGGTCCGTAAATCTTGACAGCACATCTCTCATCTCAAGTATGGATTGCGCGGTTGGTAAAACAAACCTGTCAATATCCTGCGCAGAAATCGATTTCCCACCTAATATAATCAATCGCTCTACAACGTTTTTAAGCTCCCTGATATTACCGGTCCAGGTAAGTGATTGAAGCTTCTTGATGGCCTTCGGATCGAAAGATTTTTCAGGAATTCCATAGT
>JBDSPM010000413.1:0-3625 GCA_039930325.1 Saprospiraceae bacterium | reverse complement strand
TGGTCAGGCAGTGGAGTGACTGCAGATAATTTCAATCCTACAGGTTTAAGCGGAAACATTATTCTAACTTTTACACCAACAACAGGACAATGCGCGAATACAACAACGACTAATATAACTGTTAATATTCCCGTGACGCCAGCCATCACCGGCATACCAGCTAGCATTTGTCAGACCGCCGCTCCAATAGGACTTCCCACGACTCAAAGTGGTATCACCGGTAATTGGTCAGGTACAGGTGTAGCAGGAAATAATTTTAACCCTACAGGATTGAGCGGAAGTATTTTGCTGACGTTCACACCGAATGCAGGGCAATGTGCAAATAACGCTACAACGAATATAATAGTCAACGTTCCTTCAGTGCCTGCCATTTCAGGCGTTCCAAACAATGCATGTGAAAATGCAGCGAATATTAATTTGCCCACTACACAAAGTGGTGTTACGGGCAATTGGTCTGGCCAGGGAGTTTCCGGCAATTCGTTTGATCCTTCCGGGTTGTCAGGAAATATTACGCTAACATTTACCCCAAATGCCGGTCAGTGTGCAAGTCCTGCTACTAAAATTATTACAGTTCATTCGCCTCCTACTTTTCAGAACCTGACGTTGACTTGTAATGGCAGCAATACAACGTATACTGTCAGCTTTAACATCATAGGTGGGAGCCCGGGAACCTATACTGTAAATGGTGTTCCGGTAGGCGGATCTGTATTTACGTCCGGGCCTATTAACAGCGGATCAGGCTATAATTTTATGCTTGATGATGCAAATAATTGTGGACCGGTAGTGATCAGTGGTTCGCATAATTGCAACTGTGCCACTTTTGCGGGAACAATGAATTTCGCAAATACGCCTTATCAGATTTGTGCCGGGTCGGGCTTTACAGTTGTGCCAAATGGAAATGAGCTTCTTGATGGAAATGATGTTTTGGAATTTATTTTGCATACCAATCCGGGCGGACAGTTGGGAACTATTATTGCCATCAGCTCTACACCAACTTTTTCTTTTCCGGGAAATGTGATATTAGGTCAGACGTATTATGTCTCTGCTGTTGCCGGTTCGAATAATGGTTTCGGATTAGTAGATCTGAATGATCCATGTTTATCAGTTTCACAGGGAATTCCAATTGTATTTTATGAACCTACGGTGTCCATTACACCTGGAGGCAATTTGTGTGCAAATGAATGTTATGTCTTTCAGGTTCAATTTACCGGGTTTGCTCCATTTAATTTAATGTATGCTGTCAATGCTGGGGGAAATATTACAAACCTCATTCTTGCCAGCAACACCAATCTTTCTTCTGTGACGATTTGTCCAGCAGATTTTGGATTCAGTAGTGGGCAACTCCAAATTTATCCAACTAATCTCACTGATGATAATTGTTCGGTTGACTATGCATTCCCGGTAATACAAACGCTCAATGTCTTACCAAATCCTGTAAATAATTTAATACAGACACTGTGCACCGGAGAAAGTATAACAGTAAACGGTACGGTGTATGATCAATCCAACCCAACCGGTACAGATACATTGCTGCATGCTGCAGTCAACGGATGTGATTCAATAATTAACATAAATTTGTCTTTCAATGCAATATCTGTTTTTAATTTAAATCAAACACTTTGTACAGGTGGCAGCCTGACTGTCAATGGTACATTGTATGATCAGGCCAATCCTATTGGTACAGAAACTATTCAGAATGGAAGTGCGAATGGTTGTGATTCTATTATAAATGTTAATCTTACTTTCAACAACGTAGTCACTTTCAATCTTAATCAAACCATATGTTCTGATGATAATTTAATAGTGAATGGTACTATATATGATGTTTCAAATACTTCAGGTTCGGAGACATTTGCAGGAGGCAGCTATCTGGGCTGTGATTCGGTAGTGAATGTTAATCTGTCTTTTTATCCGCAAGCAGTTTTCAATTTAGCGCAAACGCTTTGCACTGGCGGAAGCCTCAATGTAAATGGTACTGTGTACAACCAGGCAAATCCAATGGGGACTGAAATTTTCACCAACGCAAGTTTTCGTGGTTGTGATTCTTTGGTCAATGTTGCTCTTACATTCAGTTCCGTTGTAACTTATAATCTTAACCAGACCTTATGTTCCGGAAATAGTATCGTGGTCAATGGAACTGTCTATGATTCTGGTCAGCCTACCGGTTCAGAAACATTTATTGGGGGCAGCTATTTAGGTTGTGATTCAGTGGTAAATATTAATTTATCATTTTATCCTCCTGCCATTTTCAAATTGTCACAAACACTTTGTACAGGACAAAGCATTACGGTCAATGGAACTGTATACAACCAGGCAAATCCAAATGGAACTGAGTTACTGATCAATGCCAGTGTGAACGGATGTGATTCAATGATCAATGTCAGCCTGAATTTTATTTCTGCCACCACTAACAATCTGAATCAGACCTTGTGTCCCGGAAGAAGCATAGTGGTTAATGGAACAATCTATAATGCTGCAAATCCTGCGGGATCGGAAACATTTATCGGGGGGAATTATTTAGGTTGTGATTCAGTGGTCAATATCAATTTATCATTTTATTCACCTGCAGTATTCAATTTGGCTCAGACGTTTTGCCCTGGTGGAAGCATTAATGTAAATGGAACTGTTTATAACCAGGGAAATCCAAACGGCACTGAAATTTTCCCTAATGCCAGTGCTAATGGCTGCGATTCTACTGTGAATGTCATCTTAACTTTTAAGAGTGCTACCACCTCCAATCTCAATCCAACAATTTGTACAGGGGATAGCATCCTGATCAACGGAACTACGTACAACAACGCAAATCCGACAGGAACGGAAACTTTTACTGGCGGAAATTCTGCAGGATGTGATTCTACTGTCAATATTAATCTTACGTTTTATTCACCTGCTGTTTTTATGCTAGATTCAACATTAGCTTTAGGACAAACAGTTGTTGTGAATGGTAATACGTATGGGCAAACAAATCCTGTAGGGTTGGAAACTATCATAGGGGGCAGCAGTAACGGATGTGATTCTACTGTCATGATCAGCCTTCATTTCAATACTACCTTTTCTGTGAATGCGAGCTTCGTATCACCATTATGTCATAACGGCAATGATGGCATCATTTCGCTTGAGGGAATAAATGGAGGACTTGCACCTTACACTGTCAGTGTGAATGGTGGGAATCCTTTATCTGTTGCCACATTTCCATTTGTTCTCAGTGGATTGGCAGCAGGAACGTATCAGCTCATTATCGTGGATGGCCTCGGAACCTTTATCACGAAAGATATTGTCATTCCTGATTCGCCTGTATTGACCATCGATCTTGGTAATAACATAAGCGTCAATACGGCGCAAGATGTAGTGCTCACTCCACAAGCTTCTTTCGCTGTGACCTCCTGGTCCTGGACTCCACCTACATTTCTTGATTGTACTGCTTGTCCTGAGCCCAAGGTGACAATGCTGACAGAAACTACTACGTACCACTTGGTTGCAACTGATGCAAATGGATGTTTGGCTGAAGATTCTATCACTGTTTTCCTGATTAAATCGCACGATATATTCGTACCCTCTGTGTTCAGTCCCAATGAAGATAATCTGAATGATGAGTTTACACCGTATGCAGGTGATCAGAATGCAG
>JBDSPM010000412.1:0-11158 GCA_039930325.1 Saprospiraceae bacterium | reverse complement strand
AATAAGGACCGCCATTCCATCGACAGATCCACATGCGGGCAGGAAAACACAGGTGTTTGTTTTCTGGTAATGGAATCGACCTTATTGATGGAGATATCTTTAACAATATAAGCTCCACGGTAGAGCGAAAGATCGACATCGTAGACGTGACCAAAGTAATCATGAATGGATGCCAGGCTTTTGTTGACGTAATGCAAAATCATGTAAGGCAGCACAAGGCGAATGGCAATGATAAGAACAAGAATGATTAGACCAATCTTTAATGCTCTTCGTTTTTTTGTGGCTATTGCTTTTGTCTTCCTTGCAGACATTGATCCCTGGATTTAGTGATCTGGGTAAGGCCTGTGTCCTTCAGTAGAAAAGAAAGGGAGGATCTATGCAAATGAGAAAAATCCCACCTTCTTCAACTTTGCTATGGTACTGATCAAATATTTTCAGTTTGATTTTCCCCGAACGATTTTATCCGTTTATCTCCAGCAAGACATTTTCGGGGCGTTGATTTGGAAGCTTAAATACTGCCTTCCAACCGCTATCTGTTTCTCATTCTCTGGATAGACTTAAGCACAAATCCGATCACCACCGGAGCTGCTAGTCGGATTATTGCCGCCTGTGTGGGGGTAAGGCGCTTTAATCCTAAGGCAGCAACATTCCCTACCAGGTTGGCGGTATTGCTTTGACGTGCAGAAGAAATGACTTTCTTAGTGATTAGGCTAACTACGATCCCAATACCTGCCTGAATAAGGAAGGATTTTAATTCTTTATTGTCCGTCACCTCTCCTACCGCACTTTTTATCAGATTGACCGGCTTAAGGCTTTCGCCTGTCTCTTTTAATTGTTGCTTTAATGCCTGAAAATCCTGCTTACGCTGGTCTTCAAGTGAAAGAATTAAGGCATTAAGCGTTTCATTTGAATTGCTCATGGTTCTTTATTTAAGAATTTGAGAAATAATGGTATCAATGATTGGTCTTTTAATCAGCTTGTCCCTTGAGATGTGAATAATCAAAGTGATAAAGAGGTATACACCGGCAATGACAAAAAATCCGTAATACAGATGACCTAATTCTTCTCCAAGCCAGATAGCTACACCAACATTGACCAGGAGGAAGAAAATGGAAAAGAGGATAACCGATATAATTCTGGATACAAGGGAAGCAATGATTACAGCAATCTTATCAGCAAATTTAAGCTTGAAAAGCTCAATGTTGGTTTTCGCGTAGGTTTCTGCTTTTTCGAAAAGGTCTTCTATAATTTCCTTTCTTTCCGAGATTGGATTAGCATTGTCACCGCTGAGTACTTTACCATTTTCTTCATGTGACATGTCTTCTTCCACAGTGACCAGCTCTTCTAATTCTTTATCAGTACGTGTCATTTGAATTTCGTTTTCGTTGTGTTTTTCGGGCAGTAATGCAAGGCCTGAAATAAGCCCTTTTCATTGGCTAAACGCAGTAAACTGCTCTCCTCGAGAATCCTTTTAAGATTTGAAGGTCCGGAATATGATTTTTCAATCGAAATATCATACACCAGAAATAGAGACACCCGCTCTGACGAACAGGTGTCCCCTAACTGGATTAGCTATATTTCTTAATTTCACTCTTGAGGTCACCCTTCACCTCGTTGTACTTAGATTTTGCTGAATCGACCATGTCATTAGCCATGTCTTTAGCATCATCTTTGGTGGATTCGACTTTGCTCATGAACCCATCCAGAAAGTCATTGAATTTTGACTTTAGATCATCCGCGTAAGCTTCCCCCTTTTTAGAGATTTTCTTGCGGGTCTGTTCACCGCTGTCTGGCGCCAGCATAATGCCGACCACCGCTCCTGCAGCCATACCAACGACTACACCTAATAATACTTTTGAAGAACTCATGATCTATGATTTTATTGGTTATTAAATTAATTCCAACTAGACTACTCTATTGCCCGATATTACCCTTAGCAGAATAGCTACGACAGCAATGACAAGCAAGATGTGTATGATACCACCTGCGCTATAGACAAAAAATCCAAGAGCCCAGAGTATGATCAATACGACGGCGATTAAATACAATAGATTTCCCATGATGTTAAGTTTTTTTGGTTAAAAAGGTTTTTCATTTTTTATTTACAAAGTCTGCATCAACTTATTCTTATACAAGCATGAGGCTGGCTTTTGATGTCTGAGTAGTAACATTTGATTTTATAACTTGTTCATTTCACTTGCCATTTTTACCGGTTATAGCATCCTGATTTACATTATTTTCGGCTACTTTGGATAAAGCGGTATCTGCTTCTTTTTCCTCTTTGAGGGTGGCCTGAAGCAAGGTTGCAGCTTTTTTGAATCCAAGCTGTCCGGCAAATGTGGCCAGGGTGCCATACGAAGCCATTTCATAGTGCTCCACTTTTTGAGCTGCGCTTATAATTCCGGCATCACGAACACTTCCTTCTTCGGTGGATTGCATGATCTCCTGGGCTTCCTTAATTAAGCCTTCCATCGCCTCACACTTTTTTGCAGCAACTTTGACACCGATTGATTCGAAAACCGATTCGCACCGACTTACCTGGTGCTGGGTTACTTTGAGATGATCTTGTAAGGCTTCCCGTAGCTTAGGAGAGGTAGCTTTTTTAATCATCTTGGGGATCGCTTTAGTAAGCGCTTTTTCTGCCCAGTAAATATCCTTTAGCTCATCTACAAAAAGTTGCTGCAGCCCTGAAGCCTTTTTATTCTTAGGGGCAGATTTGGTTGCGGTGGATTTACCGTTTGTGGGCTGATTCATATTTACAGGTTTGTATAGATTGTACGAATTTACCCTTTGCCTAAAGCATATTCGTCCTGGTAAAATCCGGACTGGCTCTTCTCCTGATCCAGTATGTGCACCTGGGGCAAGCTTGATATTTCGATTTGCAGTTTATGCTTAAATGGATATGGTTCTGACTCAATAAGTCCCATCACATAATTGAAGGAATCCATCAACCTGCTTCGGACGGGTTGTGTTGATGTTACTTCAAAACTGAGAGTTAAATTCATTTCTGATTGGCCACCCAAAGAAGATGGGAGATTTAGGTTTGGTACCAACGATCTGCTTTTCATTTAGAATTCATGTTAAACGTGAACGGAATAAACTGATAACAACGATGCAAATATGGATGGATCACAAAAAGAAATCGTTACACAATTTCAGCTATTTGTTATAAGTCTGAAAACGTGTGATATGTAATATGACATTAGCGTTTAGCTTGGCCACCACAGCATGGGATCAGGTCACTTTTAAGATCTGCAGCGGAAGAAAAAGAACTTTGAAAGCTTGTTTAGTTGCCTTTATTTAAATCCATAAGAGATGGAGATCAGCTGCCGTAAACGGATGCGAAAAAAGTTAAAATAGGTAAGTCCCTATGAGGATATTGGCACAGCATTGAGGAGGTTTTCACCTTTGCTAATCATTGTATATCATCAAGACCTATTCAAAGGCTCAGCACAAAATTTTCTCTGTTGAGATCCGAATTATGGTATTGCCAGTTTATGGTGATTACTTCTTCAAGAACCCTGACGAGCGAACCAAAATCATTTGGTTTTTTAATGTACACGTTGGCACCTTTGATGAAGGTATCTTCTATATCGCCTTCGGAAGCTGAGGTTGAATAGATGGCAACAGAAATATTTCTCAATCTCTTATCGCTGCGTATTTCCCGGAGACATTCGACTCCGCCTTTCCTGGGCATATTAAGGTCAAGGAAGACAATGCTGGGATATTCATCTTCTGTCTTTTCCAGGTACTCCATAAGCTGGATCCCATCTTTTACCAGGGTAAGCCTGGTTTTTACTTTCACTTCCTCGAGCGCGTCTTTGAAGATCAAACGATCGTCTTCATCATCATCGGCAAGGAGAACATGCAAGGGAGTCTGATTCATATTGCTAATGATTAAATAATACTTGAAAATACGCTTTTCTTACCGGTTATT
The DNA here is from genome assembly GCA_039930325.1 of Saprospiraceae bacterium. Taxonomy (GTDB): domain Bacteria; phylum Bacteroidota; class Bacteroidia; order Chitinophagales; family Saprospiraceae; genus Opimibacter. Next base: position 7,221 of record JBDSPM010000412.1, on the reverse strand, counting down.
TTTATGTTGGCTTACCTGACTGCAATCTTCTCATTTTGATGATTCGCTGGAAGGCGGTGGGAGTCAGTCCCGTAGTTTTTTTAAACTGATTGGAAAGATGCTGTACGCTACTGTAATTTAGTTTCCATGCTACTTCGGTAAGAGTCAACTCCTCATGAAGAATCAATTGTTTTGCCCTTTCGATTTTCTGAAGGATGATGAAGTTCTCAATGGACGTATAGGTGACATCTGAGAATAATTTTGATATATGGCCATAGCTGTAATTCAGCTTGCGGGCAAGATAATCTGAAAATTTGGCTGAGGATAGCTTTTCATCTGTATTGATCAGCTCTATGATCGTATCCTTGATCTTTTGAACGAAAATATTTTTTTGATCGTCCAAAAGCTCAATTCCATATTTCTTCAGCACCTGGTTGATCTCTTCCTGCCGTGTCACTGTGATGGAATCCTTCAATTCAAGCTCGCCAAGTGTGGTCAATTCGAATGTGATTCCCAATTTTTCCAACTGCTCCTGCAAAACGACTTTGCAGACAGTCACCATATCATATCTCACGTGAAGCTTCATACTGGAAATGCAGGGAATTTATTTTTTAAATCAATTACTTCCGGTCAAACCATTAAATGCAAAAATGAAATCACTTAAAAAACATGACTTTGATTATTGTTTTCGAAGCGAATACATATTATCAAATATAAAAATATGTGGATGTTTTAACCTGCTTTTTACTTGTGTACAAAGACCAAGATAAAATAATTTTTCCCTCTTAATTTTTTTTCTTTAAAAAATGCCAACGACTCCTGTTTGTTGATAAATTTTGCTTTTGATTACCTTCAACGGATGACCTCCGTTGCCTATATCACCCCGAACTTTACGGCCAATGCGGTTCGATTTATTGATGCCCTGGCAGGGCTTTATAACATCCGCCTTGTAGTCATCAGCCAGGAGCCAATTGCACTTCTTCCTCCCTGGCAACAAAGCAGAATATCTTCTTCTCGCCAGATACCGGATGTCTTCGATTCGGTGAGCCTGACAAATGCATTGAGTGATGTACAAAAGAAATCCGGCAAATTCCATCGCCTTCTTGGTGCCACCGAACAGCTCCAGGTCCCTCTGGCAGAAGCAAGGAAGGCATTGGATATAGAGGGTATGGATATTGAAACTGCTCAAAACTTCAGGGACAAATCCCGAATGAAGCTTTTGTTTGAAGAGGCCGGAATTCCCTGTGCCCGCCATGGCCTGGTCACAAGCCTTAAAGAAGCCCTGGCATTTTCCCATCAATGCCCTTATCCCCTGGTAGTGAAGCCTGTGGCAGGTGCGGGATCACAGACCACGTTCAGGGTAGGCAATAATGATGAAATGCACGCAGCTTTTCAGCTTCTCGGTCAGAAGGCAGCAGAAGGTGTTGTCATAGAAGAATTCATCCAGGGTGAGGAATTTTCGCTTGATACATTTTCCCTCAATGGAAAGCCGGCAGGACAGACCATCAATCATTACATTCCGAATCCACTGGAAGTAATGACAAAACCATGGATTCAATGGCGGGTGATCCTCCGGAAGGAAACCACAGGTACTTCCTTTGATGATATACGAGCTGAAGGGCAAAGAGCACTGAACGTGCTGGGTATGAAAACTGGAATGAGCCACATGGAATGGTTTAGAAGAGCTGATGGAAGCATTGCCATTTCAGAGATAGCTGCCAGGCCGCCCGGTGCTCAGTTTACCACACTTATTTCCCGTGCCTGTGATTTTGATGTGCTGAGAGCATGGGTCAGGTTGATGATCTATGATGAGACTATCACTCCCGTCATGAAATATTCAAGTGGTGCCGCTTATTTGCGTGGCCAGGGAATTGGCAGGGTAGCTCGCGTCTCCGGCCTCGAACCAATCAGATCTAAATACAATGACATCATCACAGATATAAAAATTCCAAAACCGGGACAAGTGTCTTCTCCAAGTTATGAAGGAGAAGGTTTCATCATCGTGCGTCATCCTGAAACCAAAGTCGTGGAAGACGCTTTGAAGGAAATCGTTGAAACGGTGAGAATAGATTTGGAATGGTAAAGCGCCCCTGATGACTGAATTGATGTATTTTATTAATGAGCAAGTGATCTATAAACTAACAATCTTGATTTCTACTCTTTGATTTTTGCGTCGTCCATCGACGGTTTGATTTGAAGCTATAGGTTGGCGCTTGCCATAACCCTTGTAAGAAATCTGTTTTTGTGCTATGCCCCGGCCATAGAGATAAAGAGCTATGTTTTTAGCGCGTGATGTTGATAAGCGGTCACAATATTCATCATCGGGGAGGCTGTTGGTGTGTCCGCCTATTTCAATGATGACCTTGTCATTATTTTTCAGGAATTCATAAATTTCTTCAAGGACTCCATAGGATGACGTTTGGATGGTGGAGCTATCTGCAGTAAAGTAGAGCTTATCCACTCTGATGGTTTCGCCAAGTGTAAGCGTAGAGATATCTAGACTCTTCAAAACTTTTTCAGCTTCCATAGTTACGCTGCCATTAGCAATGCATCCATTAGCGTCGATGATTCTCACAGAATGTATGCCTTCATTTAGTCCTTTCGCTTCTGCAGTGGATTCTCCATTGTTCCACAACACCTGGAATGGTTCTGCACCACCAGTAATCGTCACTAAGGCTTTACCATCTGCGGCTAATTTATCTGATGCATTCGTTTCCGATTTGGCAATGGCAGAAATGGAAGGGGAGGCAGAGACAATGCCACTTGCCTGAATGGCCTTCCCCGTAGCATCACTTACAACCGCTTTATAAAGTCCGGGAGGCAATCCGGAAATTTCCTTCTCTGAAGAATTCTGATAATTCCATCTATAGGTATATGGTGGTGTACCCCCTGACACTTTTACGCTTACGATACCTGTAGACATGCCTGCGCATACGGGCGTAGACTTCACGTCAATTGCTACAGTAAAAGAATCTGATTCGGGTTCCACAACTGCAACTGCAGTGGTGTCTTCGATGACTTTAGCCATACCGAGGTCACCGGCTATCCAGACATTCTTGCCTGGCCCCTGTGCCAGGAGCATCATAGGTTCAGTGGCGTCATCCCTGTTCATGCTGATTATTTTTTCCTCGTACGGATTATATTTTACCAGGATATCAGAAGCAATATAGATCAGACCCTGGCCATCGGATGACAGTGCATGCACTCTTCCCTGTACCAGATCTTTCCAGGCATCGATCGGATACCAGCGGTTATATTTATCAACCAGCCACATATTTTGGTTAGCAGCCAGCCATGCGCCTTCTGATGTGGAGGTGATAGCGGTGACAGCCTGTTCTTCTTCATACAGCTTCCATTTTTTCCCCGAGACCCGCACTACGCCATTGTCCGTACCTATCCATCTTACATTGAATGGATCCGTATGTATAAAATTGACTTTATTGTTTTTCAAAATACCGTCATCAACTGTATAATGCTTCATTATTTTCTCCTGCGGGATGGAGAGCGTATATACACCATCCGTAGTTCCAACCCATATTGTTGATTTTGTGACATCCATGCACGTCGCCTGTACCTTCTTATCAAGTGTCAGAATTTTGCCTGAGCTGGTGAATCGTACGGAACCATCATCAACCAACATGATCAGTCCGGCATCGTTAGACCAGTCGATATCCATGATATGTGGACCGGCGGACATAGGCTGGGCTTTGTTACTGTTGGAAGGAATCATAAATACGTCAGCACCGGTGGCTACATAAATATTACCGGAATTGTCGTGTGTTATAGCCCGGTACTCCGTATGGGCAGGAATACCTTCGATACGTTGTACCGCTTTCAATTGCTGGCCAGTAAGAATGGGTGCTTGTGCTATACAAATAGCTGCAATAAAAATATTTCTAATGTGCTTCATTATGGTTCAATGTTACAAAAATACCTGATCACGATGGATAACGCTCAAAAGGGGTTCCGGAGTTTATAAGGTGTCGGGACAGTTGTTTTTACAATAAATTACACCCTGAAGTTCATTTAAAAGCAAATCTCCGGAAGATGAAACGAAAAATAAGAATGGGTATGATAGGTGGCGGCCAGGGGGCTTTTATTGGTGCTGTGCACAGGATGGCCGCTGCACTGGATGGTCAGATCGAACTTGTTTGCGGAGCTTTCAGCAGTGATCCTGCAAAATCAAAATTAAGCGGTAAGCATTTGTTTCTTCCTGATGAGAGGTGTTATGGCGACTATGAAGAAATGTTGCAGGTTGAGTCTTCGCTTCCTTCGGAAAGGAGAATGGATATGGTTTCAATAGTGACTCCTAATCACATGCATTTTGGGCCAGCTATGATGGCATTGGATCGTGGATATCATGTAGTGTGCGACAAACCACTTTGTCTTACTTTGGAGGAGGCCAGAGATATACAGGCAAAAGTCAAATCCTCCAATTTAATTTTCGCTGTTACCCATGCATACACAGGTTATCCAATGGTGAAACAGGCAAGGGTGATGATTGCAAATGGAGAGCTAGGCACCATCAGACGAGTGGTGGTCGAGTATCCCCAGGGTTGGTTAAGCACGCCCCTGGAAAAATCTGACCAAAAACAAGCTTCCTGGCGAACTGACCCCACTAAATCAGGAGCTGCAGGTGCGATGGGAGATATCGGAACGCATGCTGCTAATCTTGCGGAATATGTCACCGGTCTGCGGATACTTGAAATGTGTGCTGATCTGTATGCGCATATTCCGGGGCGCGCACTTGATGATGATGGAAGCGTATTGCTTCGAATGAATAACGGTGCAAGGGGAGTGTTGTATGCAAGCCAAATCTCAGCAGGAGAAGAAAACAATTTACGCATCCGTGTCTATGGAGAAAAGGGTAGTATCGACTGGTCGCAGATGGAGCCAAATTCACTCATCGTACGATGGCTTGAAAAATCAATGCAAATCATCCGGATGGGTGTAGGCGACCTTTATCCACAAACACAAAAACATACACGAATACCTGCAGGACATCCTGAAGGGTATCTTGAAGCGTTTGCAAATATTTACCGGAATGTGGCGTATTGTATCCAGGCAAGACTTGAAGGAAGTGAAGTTGATCCTGATTATCTCGATTTTCCAACAGTTGATGATGGTGTACGTGGAATGGAATTTATTGATGCAGTGGTTAGATCGGGGAAGCAGGATGAAATAAAGTGGATTAAGGTATAGAGCAATTTTTACCTACTAATCAAAAAATAAATTCCCGGTAATTAATTATAGTTTTAAATCCCGATTTAATTACTTTTTACAAAGGACTTTATGCTTTCATTCTTTCCATTTTTAAAAAATGCATAATAGGCTCCCGGCAATAAATCCTCAATTTCAAATTCAAGTGAATTTTCAGTAACAATCTCCGATTTCAACATCACGCCTGCTGATGAGAAAATTTGAAGATTACCACGTGAATTGAGATCATTAAACTCAAGGTGAAGAAGGTTCCCTGCAGGGTTTGGTGATAATGTGAAAGATGACTCTGAGGATTTGTTGAAAATTTCTGTTGAAGTAATGATATATGGATTTTCAACAGTATTTTGATATAATCCCTCATGTCCAAGATAAATTTTATCTGGTGTGAATAACATATCTACCGGAATTATGGGTGTGGGAATGACTGTCCATTTAACAGGATCTATTGGAGAACTGTATGTACGGTGTAGCGGATCAGCGTCAAAGAGATAATAATGGTCCTGATCCCGATAAATAAGTTGCCTTTTTTTATTATCAAAATCAGATATTGGATAAAGTTCAGGAAAACCATCGCCAGCATATGTCCAGTTTACTCCATCTTTGGAAATATATAGAATGTATGTATTCTCTTTGTCAACCGAGACCGCAAATAAATCCTCTCCATAGGTGCTTAATGCCCATATTTTAAATGGTTGTGGAGTTTCGTTCCAGGTAATTCCATCATCCGGGCTTATATAAAGTTTTTCCTGTCCGGCCATATAATAGTTCCCTTTAAAATAAACTACATTGGTTTGTATTAGGTCTTGTTCTTTATATAAGTCAACCCAATGCTTGCCTTTATCAGTGGATCGTAATGCCACTTCACTTAATATGAAAATATTCTCCCCTAAAAAATAAATCTCAAAAATTCCCAATAAATCAGGATCTAATGAGATGGTATCCCATAACTGCCCATTGTTTTCTGAAAAATAAAAATATCTCTCATAGAAATTAGAAACAGCAACCCAGCCACGATCATTTGCAGCTAACTTATTATACTCATGCGGCCAGTAAGGATCCGGAAGATTCATTTTTGCACTCCAGGATTTCGAATCAAGATCATAATAGTATATGCCCGAATGACCGGCAGTCCAAATTTTCCTCTGTCCCATGGCTAGATCAAATATATCCTGTCCACCTAAATCTTCCCATGAAAATTGTGAGAACATAGTTGCCTGAAATAGTGTCAGGAAAACAAAGAGTCCGTAAACTTTTTTCATGTTATTATAATTTAATACTCCTGAAGATTTTAAATAATCAGATATTTTATATTCAGTTTTCAGGAATGGCGTAAGGTTATCTATACAAAGATCACTAAATTTTTATACTGGCTTCTTATTCATCCTAAACTATGAGGTGATGGACTATGAGGGATTTTTATATTTCTGAAATAAGAAAATACGTAATTCCAATTTTTTTTATTTCAAATCATTCAGGTTCTTCGTAAAATGTTCAATACGTTTTCCCGGAGCCACCTTAACCTGATTGTAGACAGTTGAATCACCTTTCGGAATAGTGAGTGATGACCAATCCCCTGCATTCGCCAGCCTGGCGAGATAAACAATCTGGCCTACATGGTATGCATAATGAGCCAGTTGACGCATGATGGCATCTTCTACGGTCTGGCCCATGTTGCGGATGTAGATGATTTTATCCATGTCCTCTGGCGTCAATTCTTTAAGTGTGGTAAACAAACAACTCCAACCTGCATCCCATCGATCCATCAGTGCATCCCGGTTGATTGGCGCTTCTTCAAATTCTCCGTCTCGCTCACGCCATGGTTTCTCTCCATCGGTAGTCAGGAAGTCCGTCCACCTAGATAGCATATTGCCATGTAAATGTTTGATGATGACGCTGATGCTGTTGCTTTTTTCATCCGGAGCCCAACAGAGCGCATCATCGGGAGTCTGATGAAGTGCTTTTTCGCCCAACGATTTATAATATTCGTACAGGCTGATTGAATTGGTCAATGTAGAATTTATC
>JBDSPM010000411.1:0-3649 GCA_039930325.1 Saprospiraceae bacterium | reverse complement strand
TCTCTATATTATCTGAGCTCATTCCTGCCAGCAATCTGGTTACAGCATCAGCGGGCATGTAATTGATACGTCCATTTATCATCACGACGACACCGCTTTTCCCGCTTAAGGAAAGAGTGTTGCTTTGATGATTAACTACCACCCCTGGAGTTCTTTCAAGAACTTCGAGTGCATTTGTTCCGGATGATGTAATGCTATTAGCAACATTGACGACCAGGCGATCGATCTTTTGTTCGAAGAGTGGCTTTTTAGCTACGACTTCGACTCCGTTCATGAGGACGGCGTCTTCTGCCAGCGTGATCACGCCGAAATCCTTTGAAAGCTTGCCATCCGTCAATGTAAAAGGATCACTGAAAAAATTCATTAATCCGATCATAGAAACACGGAGGATAAATGTGCCGGTTGACACATTATTAATTTCAAAGCGGCCTGCATTGTCAGAAACTCCTCCGCGTACAAGTGTGCTGTCAGCTATTGTCAGAAGTAGGACGTTGGCGTAAGGAATGGATTGATCCTTCTGGTCTTTAATGGTTCCTGTAAGGCTGGATTGTGCTTTGATGCTTCCGAGGGCCAATGCGAGAAGGAGCACAAATCCAAAAAGGGATTTCTGGAAAAAATTGGTTTTCGAGGAATTCATTTCGCGAAATTAAAAGGAATTCTAATAGCGCATGAAATAACTATATAAACAGGGATTTGCTGCCGACGAGGGCTGATTTACCGCTTAATAATCCTGCAAACTACATTTGCCATCCTTTGATCAGAAACATTCATAAAATAAAGACCTTGCCCCAATTCATTCTTAATTTTCAATTCTATAGTTTCCATATCCTGCCGATTTATTTTCCATTCTTCCACTACTTTTCCGGTTACGTCCATTATTGAAATTTTAAATTCATCGACATTACCATGGTAATTTTTAAAATCCACCACAACATGATCATCAACGATCGTCGGATAAATTGAAATTTTATTTATAGTATTATTTTCAATTTCCTGACCCAATCCACTCACCAAATCCAATTCCTCGACAGGAAATGTCATCAAGCCACGACTGAACGTCGCCGCCACAATCGTATTCATGACCGGATTGTATTCCAAATCATACACAGGCATGTAAGGAAAATTTACACCCAACCTCGCCCACTCAAATCCACCAGTGAAGCTCACATATACCCCGCCATCCGTTGCAGCAAATACTACTTCATCATTCCATTCCGGAAGGATCAGTAAGCTATTTACACCCAACATCGGTAATGCACCACCAAGTGTAGTCCACGTCATCCCGGCATCTGCACTTTTATAGATATAAGGTGTGTTGTCATTATCACGATAACCAGAATAGGTCACAATGACACCCAGGGACTGCATCGTCGAACATGTAATGGATGTAACATAATATCCAGGCGTCCCATCCGTGATGTCTATCCAGTTCACACCTCCATCCGGTGTAGTCCATAATTTCCCGTCCTGTGTACCGGCATACAGCCTCATTTCATCGACAGGTGATTGCTCAAGAGCAGTAATGGCCGGATACCTGTTGCCCAAAATGGTATCTCCTCTCGTGAGATCAGGACTAATGCTCATCCATGTCCGTGATGTGTCACGCATATCTATTTTGAATACATGGCTCGATCCACAAAATAGAATCTTCGGATCATGAACGCTCATCACCAGTGGCATGTCCCAATACCGGGTACTAAATAAACCTTTATCAAGTAACTCAAAATTAAATTGATCAGAAGTCCAGTAGATGTTTCCATTTTGTGTCGTGTAATATGCCCATAACGGTTCCAACGGATCGAAGCGGGGCTGAAATCCATCACCACCGAAAAGACGCCCCCATTGATTTAGTATAGCTGCATTTCCGATCGACGTTCCATTATCCTGGGCACCACCTGCATATTGATCAGGCTGATGTGGGTTAAATGCTGTTCTGTAAAACTGTGTGGAAGGAATGTTTTCAATGTCATTCCATGGCTGCGACATATCAATTGGGCTTTTGTAAGCACCTCCGTCAGTCCCTAATAACATTTGTCCATTTGAAAATTCAAGAACATGTTTATCTGCATGCACTTCATACGTCCACCAAACCGGCGCAGATAGAAACCAGCTATTACCTCCATCTAAAGTTCTGTACATATCAACACCAAGCATAGAAATATCAAGTGCATTCTCAGGATTCACCTTCAGTGCTTCAAAATACCATCCAAAACTGCCAAACAAATCACAAGGCAACCCACTTGTTGAATCAGTGGAAACAGTTATCCAGTGATCGCCACTATCCACTGATTTGTATATTCCTATCAAGGATTCCTTAAAGCCGGCACATCTTCCTTCCTCTACAAATCCCATATAGCTGATGAACAAAGTACCATCCGCGCTGATATCAATGCTTGTGCGTGAATGATTCTCACCAGGCAAATCATTAACAATATTCTCCCATGTTGCTCCAAAATCTTTGCTTCTGTACATGCCTGTCCCTGCACCAATAGTAGTTGATTTCTTACTGGATCTCAGTCGTGTCCATCCTGATGCATATACAAATCCTGGCCTGACAGGATCCGTAATGAGATCAATCACACCCGTACTGTCATCAATGGTCAATGTTTTATTCCATGCATGCCCACCATCCACTGATCTGAACAGGCCTCTTTCGTTTCCTTTGTGTGATGGATATCCCATGCTGCCGGCATAGATGATATTTCCATTGTTTGGATCCACAACAATTTTTGAGAGTACTCCCGTTCCATTAAGGCCTGAAGAGAACCAATGAACTCCCATGTCTTCTGATCGATAGATCCCTGTACCTAAAAAAGGATAACCGGAAATATTCACGTCGCCTGTAGTCGCAAAAACTTCTAAAGGATTATGAGGATTAAAAGCTATTTGGCTTATGGACAGTGAAGGTTGCTCATCAAATACGGGCTTCCAATCTACACCCCCATTTTCTGTTCTGTAAATCCCACCCTGAGAATAGCCAATTAATATAATGTCCGGATTAACAGGACTCACTGCAATCGTATTAACACGTCCTCCGATATTTCCCGGCCCTTCAATTGTCCATGGGTAATCCAGGCCACGATGATTTCTGGCAGCAGATTGATCATGATGGATGGATTCTTTTAGCTTTTGATGATAAAGATCTGGTGAGGACTCTGCCTCAGGATAATTACGGTCGAGATAATAAAGCTCATTTGGAAAAAGATGATCAGCTTCTTCAGGGATTTTCTCTTCAACAATTGATGAAGCTCGAATAGGCAGAGCGTTTTTAAACGGAAATTTTAATATCCCAAGGAATAGAATGTTTCCAACTAAAAGTAAGAGGATTCTGAAATAGAGTTTCTTCATCATTAAGCCAAAAATAGGAATAGGTTCGGGAACTGGGCCTGTTCCGGGTAATATACGTCGTGAAGAAGACTAAAAGAAAGGCGCTAATGTATGCACACTAACGCCTGGAATTGATTTACTTATGTTTGGAATTCCTTCTAATTCTTTTTTGGATCATTTGTCTTCCTATAGATATTTTCGTCCGCTTTCTGTTGCTCTTTTCTTAGTCTTCTTGCTTCTTTCTTCGATACCGTGCCATCCACTTTAGCATGATGTTTATGCCTGGCGATACGTCGTTGTTGGCGTTCAAGGCGGCGGGTTT
>JBDSPM010000410.1:0-3162 GCA_039930325.1 Saprospiraceae bacterium | reverse complement strand
TTAAGTACTTCAAAAACTTCGTCATTGGAATAGGCGCGGCTGTCGTCATGATCGGAGCTTTAGGAAAAATCAGAAGCACATCTTGGGGTGATGCTATGATCACAATAGGTCTTGGTACCGAGGCATTTATCTTTCTTATGTTAGGTTTGATTCCACCGGAAAAAGATTATTACTGGGAAAAATTGTACCCGGGATTAGAGCGCTACAATAGCAAAATTTCACCCCTTGCTGCTGGAGAGTTGGATAATGACGCCAGACCACTCAATGGGATCAAAGTTGAAAATCAATTAGGAGGTATGCTTTCTGAATTACAGATCATGTCAAAGAGTATGAGCTCTCTGAAAGCATTGCAGGAAGTAGATTTCTCGCAGACGTCAGATCAGATAAAAGCTATGGGCAATTTCTATGACCGGATGAACCAGGCCATGCAGGAATTAAGTCACAGCGTAGAAGAGACAAAAGCATACCGCGGCCACATTACAGCATTGAATCAAAACCTTGTAGGTATGAATACTATGTATCAGGGCGTACTTCAGTCGAAAGATGAGCTCGCCAAAATCAATGACGCAATGGTTGAATTAGGCAATACCGCTGAAGATGCACGTAGCTATAAAGACCAGATGGGTACACTGAACAAGAACCTCCGTTCGTTGAATAGTGTATACGGTAACGTTCTTACAGCTATGACAGGATCCGCCAAAGCGTAATGAAACGCTTAAGTTTCGATGCGATTTATTTTATAATGAAAAACTATTAATTCGATATGTCAATTCCAAAGGAGCCCCGGCAGATTATGATCAATATCATGTATCTGGTTTTGACCGCCCTGCTTGCACTTAACGTTTCAGCTGAGATCTTCAATGCTTTCAAAGTAGTCGACAAGAGTATGGTGAAAGGTATTAATTCGATCAATGAAGCGAACAATAAATTGCCTGAAGCCATAAAGGCTGGCGCAAAAAAGAGAGAATCTCTTGCTAAATATGCTGATCGTGTCGATCCGACTCGCCAGATTTCTACGGAATTGGATGGATATATTCAGCATATCATTGACACAATGATCAATATCACAGGTGGGTATATAGTTGATCCTGAAACAGGACAACCAACAGATAAACTCAAAGGTGAAAAGGAGAAAAATGTCACCACCCGACTCCTTGTAGATAAAGGCGTGGGAGAAGCACTGAAAGCTAAAATTCTCGAATACAGGTTAAAATACATTGCCCTTTTTGATACAGCAGATGTGACAAAGTATGGCGATGATATTTCGCTTGCTGTTGATGATGTGACCTGGAAAACCAAGAAGAAAAAGAACTGGGCTGAAATGAATTTCAACCATATGCCTCTTCAGGCAGCCATTCCAATCCTCCGAAAATTTCAGAATGACAACAGGAATTCGGAAGCCACCGTGCTTAATTATCTGGCCACGCAGGTGGGTACTACCACAGACGTTGTTTTGGATAAATTTGCTGTAGTTTCTGCTGCTGAGAAATCCTATGTTATCAAAGGAGACACCTACAACGCAGACATATATCTCAGTGCTTTCGCAGGTGCAGACAGTAAAACAGGCATCTCGATTACCGTTGATGGAAGATCACTTCCCGTAGATGCCGAAGGAATTGCCAAATACAGCGCTTCTGCATCTTCAATAGGTATCCATAAATATACAGCCAATGTAAGCGTCACTAATCCTGTAACAGGTGAGATCAAACCCTTTAAAAAGGAATTCGAATACGAAGTTGGAGAGCGTTCAGTATCTGTATCCGCTACAAAAATGAATGTTTTCTACATGGGTGTTCCAAACCCTGTCGAAGTTTCTGCAGCAGGTGTACCTAGTAACCAGGTTGAAGTAAGTATGTCTGGTGCTGGCGGCGGAAGCATTTCACGTAATAGTGATGGAACTTGGACAGTCTCGGTATCTTCTCAAACCAAGAAGGATGAGTATGCATACATCAATGTTAAAGCACCGGGACTTTCCGCACAGAAAGCATTCCGTACTAAGAGAATTCCTGACCCTGTTGCCAAATTAAGTTCTTCTATAGGAGGTGGTATGTCAGCTGGAGAGTTCAAAGCACAAAAAGGTCTTTTTGCCATTCTTGAGAATTTTGATTTTGATGCGAGATGTGAAATCCTGGGATATCAGTTGGTGCGCGTACCAAGAAGACAAGACCCTCAACCTGCTACAAACAGAGGTGGGCCGTATGGTGCTGATGCGAGAGGTATCGTAGATCAGGCAAAAGCAGGGGATACGTACTTTTTCGAAGAAGTAAAAGCCAAGTGTCCCGGAGATGCTTCAGGCCGTAACATCAATCAACTTGTATTTAAAATAAATTAATATTCATCATGAAGTTATCTTTTGGTCAGCTTGTTGGTTTTTGCCTGGCACTTCTGCCATCCCTTACATGGGCACAGAATGCCGAGACAACAGTCATCACAGAATCAAGCGATCCTGTGGAAGATGTGTACCTGGATGATGTCGTGAGACACACCATGATATTTGAAAACAGGGTTTTACCCTATGAACCGCTTCGCGAAGCTGATGTCCCATGGGACAAAAAGGTGTGGCGTGTCATTGATGTCAGGGAAAAGATCAATCAGCCATTTACGTTTCCGCCGCTGCCTTTGTTCTCCATTCTTTCTGATGCTACGCAATCCGGAGAGATCAAAGTGTTCAAGGATGAAGATTTTAAGGAAATGATGACCCCTGAGGAAGTCATGGGTAAATTGAACCATACAGACACAAGTCTTGTCTTCAATCCGGATACCTATGAGGATGAAGTTACCGTGGTCAACAACCCTGTAAATCCGGAGGATATCAAGAAATACCGTATTAAGGAGATGTGGTATTTTGACAAGGAAGCTTCAAGAATGAAAGTCAGAATTCTTGGTATCGCGCCGATTAAAGATGAATATGATAATAGTGGCAATTTCAAATATGCACTTCCTATTTTTTGGGTATACTATCCCGAAGCACGCGAAGTACTGGCCCGCTATCAAACTTTCAACGAACAAAATGATGCGGCTCCGGGTACATGGTATGATTTGTTCGAAGAACGCAGATTTTCAAGCTATATCTTCAAGGTATCCAATGTGCTTGACGTGTGGCTATCCAATTATTTCATTGATCCGAATGGTGAAGACATGGGCGTAGCAAGGCTCATGGAA
>JBDSPM010000409.1:0-4931 GCA_039930325.1 Saprospiraceae bacterium | reverse complement strand
CTAAACGTATGCAGTTCAAGACAAGCAATGATGTAAGCTTCAGGATGCTTTTCTCGCACAGCATTTACTGTAGCTTTTACTTTTGAAGGGGCATGCGCAAAATCGAGATAGGAGATCAGCTGCTTACCCGTGTATAGAAGCTCAAGTCTTTTATTTGCTCCTCCAAAAGTCTGGATGCCCTTGAAAAATTCCTCTTCCGATAAACCTAATTTCCGAACCACCTCATATGTCGCACCGATATTTTGCATGTTATGAATGCCGAATACTTTGAGAGGGAATTTAACCCCGTCACTTCTGGTAATCGACACTACCCCATCTTCAATTACATAAGGCTGAATGGTATAGGAAATAAGCGAACACGGCGGTGAAACATCTGCTACAAGTTTGACAAGATCTGTATCATCCTTACAGTAAATCAAAGTATCTTCTTTTCCAAGCGACAGGATGAACTGACGAAATGGTTCGATATAAGACTGATAGGTAGGAAAGACATTCATGTGATCCCAGGCTATACCCGTGATCACAGTTATCTGCGGATGATAATGAAGAAATTTTGGCCTCGGATCATCCGGGCTGCTGAGATATTCATCGCCTTCCAGAATGATGATAGAGGCATCGGTTATTTCAACCGGAATGAGCGTGCCTATGGCTGCTCCAATCATCCTGTCCGCAGGCACACCTGATTCATGCAACACATGAGCTATCATGCCCGAAGTCGTTGTCTTACCATGACTTCCGGCAACTACTACCCTGGTTTTTGAAGCTGACAGATCGTAAATGAATTCCGGAAAGGACTGGATCTTAAGATTCAGGGATTTGGCTTTCAGTAGCTCCGGATTATCAGCTCGGGCATGCATACCCAGAACGATCAGATCTATATTGCTATCTATTACCTGAGGCTGCCATCCGGTAAGCACTGGGAGCAAGCCTTTTTGCTTCAACCTCGTTCTGCTGGGTTCATAGATCTCATCATCAGAACCGCTGACTATATGCCCTTTATCATACATCGAGATTGCCAGGCTATGCATGATGCTCCCTCCTATAGCTATGAAATGTATACGCATCTTGGTCTGATTTAGGCTTTTAAGTCAACTTTTTTTAAAAAAAACGGTTAAAAATGAAATAATTTCGCCCCCGAAATCATTAATAACAGATAACCGGCATATACCGGGTCAAATTAAAGAAATGTCGAACATGAAAGTATCATCTTTAAAGTATCTCCTTACGCTGCTTGGTTTTGTCGCTAGCTTAGCTATGACTACAGGTTGCAATAAAGGGTACGGCTGTCCGTCTGATTTCCATGCTGATGCCACTGAAGCTCCGGCTTCTGTCCCTTCCTGCTAGTTCAGAGAAAACTGATCAAGTTTACCTGAGGAAACACGACGAAGTACCTTTACTTGTAAGTAATAGGCACCTCACATAATCATACCCAATGACAAATGGATCCATCTACCCTGTTCTGGGTAGGGATGATGTGTATGCTGTCACCACGAGTGATGGTTCCTACACACTATTTAGTCATTCATTCGGTACGACCTACCACTCTAAGTATGGGGCTGTAAGTGAAAGCAGGCACACATATATCCAGAGGTGCCTGGAGACACAATCCTGGCGGAGGGAGATCAGAATCCTCGAGTTTGGTTTTGGAACAGGCCTGAATGCATTTCTGGCATATTTGTATTCTCAAAAACATCAAAAGCGAGTAACCTATACTGGGTTTGAATCGCATGGGCTTGAATATGATGTAGTGAAACAGTTGGATTATCCCGGGTATTTGGCTCATGCTGACCAGGAACATGTACTTGAGCAAATGCACCTTTGCTGTTCATTCCAAAGAGCCCATTTTGAATTTGCACTGAAGAAGAGTTGGGATATAACGGAGCCAATTGGTCCTTTTGATTGCATCTTCTTCGATGCCTTCGCCCCCGGTATTCAGCCGGAATTGTGGAATAGAGAAATATTCGGGTGGTTATTTCATTCTGCTTCCCCCGGTGCGTGCCTGGTGACCTACTGTTCCAAAGGCGAGGTGCGCAGAAATTTATTGCATGCCGGTTTTAAGGTTGAAAGGATTCCTGGTGCGCCGGGAAAACGACAAATGCTGCAGGCTTTCAGGCCATCTTAAAATTATTTCTACATTGTTTTAAGAAAGGTGAAGCTAATCACCCCTGTATCTAAGCATGAATAGAATAACTCAATGGATCTCCGATCGAAGGATCTTGCTTCTCTTGTTTATTCTATTATCCTCCGGTGCAAGCATTCAATCTTTTCTACTCCCTCCTGTTAAGTATGAGAATAATATAAAAGCATACAACAAGTTCAATAACTATGTCATCTTCAGGCAATCATTTTATCATCTGACGGATGGCAAAGATATTTACCAGCCCTTTCCTCAGGAACATTGGGATCTTTACAAATACAGCCCTGCATTTTCTCTTTTATTTGGCATTTTCGCGACCCTTCCGGATTACATCGGACTTATAATTTGGAATTGCCTGAATGCAATCCTTTTTGTTTTAGCCATTTATTATTTGCCCAAAATTCCCAATTTTAAAAAGGGCCTGATCTTGTTGGCATGTCTCCTTGAAATGATGACATCTATCCAAAATGAGCAATCGAATGGACTTATGGCAGGCCTTCTCATTTTGGCTTTTGGACTCTGCGAACGAAAACATTTTTTTATTGCAGCTATGTGCATTGTCCTTAGTGCCTATATCAAGCTCTTTGGCATTGTAGGAATGTCGCTTTTCCTATTCTATCCTCAAAAATGGAAATTGACACTGTATTCTTTTTTCTGGGCAATTATTTTCTTTTTAATTCCATTATTGGTGATTGATTTCGGCCATCTGCTGGATCTTTATCATAGCTGGTTTCAATTATTATCCAGTGACCATTCTCCATCAGCCTATGGTTTTTCAGTTTTTGGCTGGCTAAAAACATGGTTTCATTTTCAGCCTCAGAACATTTGGATCCTAATAACCGGAGCATTCATCTTTCTGATACCATTTACCCGGATCAAAATGTATTCAGCATTTGATTTCAGATTGCTCGCGCTTTGTTCTCTTTTGATTTGGGTGGTCATCTTCAATCACATGGCAGAATCGCCAACTTTTATCATTGCCATGGGCGGTATTGCCATTTGGTTTTTTACACGGAAAATGACGTTGGTCAACGTGATACTATTTTCGCTGGCTATTCTGTTGACTTCGCTTTCATCTACGGATATCATAAGTCATGATTTTCGCAACCAATTTGTGCGTCCTTATGTATTGAAAGCATTTCCCTGCATTTTGATATGGATAAAGATTATTATGGACATGATGAGGGCCAAAATGGATATTGAATGGTCGACTTCTGATCAACCTTTGTCTGTTAATACAGGCAGATATGACTTATAAATCATAGAGTAAAGTATTTTTGAGGTCTTACCTTCATCAATCGTCAAATAAATCATGTCAGAACATAAGGAATTGCTCGGTATCGGATCGAGAGTAAAGCATCCTGCATATGGAGATGGCGTCGTCATCAGGCTTCATACGGCAGCATATGAGGTAGCTTTCATGGTATATGGCCTCAAAAATGTCGGGAAGGACTATGATCAGTGGGAAATCATTGACCGCATTGAAACTTCGGAGTCAGTAAGCTTCTCTGAAGCCGAAAAATCATTGATGAAGATTCTGCGTCAGTGGAGTGATATCAGCGAGGTAGTACCTATCGGGGACAAATGGAAGGGCGGAACTCTTCTTATGCAGCCTTATGATCATGCATTGAAACCAAAAGACGTTCCCGTGGAAGTCTTTTTTCACAAGATTGTTATGCTGAGGGATCGGGTCAGGGTGCTTGAGCAGAAGATTAATAGTCACACAAAGCTTACCGAAGAAGATAAAATCGATATGCAACAATATATCACGCGCATCTATGGCAGCCTGACTACATTCAATGTCCTGTTCCGTGACAAGGATCATTATTTTGTAGGCGAAAAATCATAGCGCATGCGGATCGGATTTCTATTGTTATTTATTATTTTATGTCAGATCTCTTGTCTGAAACTCGGCACACCTTTCAAAGGATTGCCACCGGGAATGTGGAGAGGTGTCTTGTATCTGAGTGATGATCTAAGTGGCTTTGATGAAAAATCAAATGGAGAACTGCCATTTAATTTTGAAGTTGTATATGACAATCCTGATTCATTCCACCTCGTGATTCACAATGGTGAAGAAAGAATTATCGTAAGCGACATCCGCATGGGTACAGACCGGAGGACAGCGCGTGATACGCTATGGATTGATTTTCCGGTGTATGATTCACACATTAAAGCTCAGTACGAGGAAGATGCTATCGAAGGCTTTTGGGTGGCCCGGAACAGAAAAGATTACCAGATAAAATTCAAAGCGCTCAACGGGCATGCTAATCGCTTTTTCACGCTTCCGGATCCACCGGTAACAAACGTGACAGGCAGATGGGAATGTTATTTTGAAGTTGAAACCGATCATTCCTATAAAGTCATCGGTGATTTTGTTCAAAAAGGAAATGAGGTGACTGGGACATTCATATCCAACACTGGCGATGACAGGTATCTTGAAGGCCAGGTGAATGGTGACAGAATATATCTCTCAACTTTTGATGGTTCGCATGCTTATTTGTATGAAGCTAAAATTCTGCCTGATGGAACATTAACCGGAATCTACAGATCAGGGAAACATTACAAAACATATTGGTCAGGACGCAGGAATGACACGCTTCAGGATATTTCCCTTGGTGATCCGTATGAGCTGACGAAAATGAAAAATGCAACAGATGCATTTACTATTGCCTTCCCGGATCCGTATGGTCACGTCGTGGATTTATCAAAACCCCCTTTTGCAGGGAAACCTAAAATCATCCAGATCATGGGTACCTGGTGCCCAAATTGCAGGGATGAAACAAATTTCCTT
>JBDSPM010000408.1:0-3156 GCA_039930325.1 Saprospiraceae bacterium | reverse complement strand
TTTTCAATTAAAGATGACTACTCCAAAGAAAAGTAAGCCTAATACTCCTGCAGCTACTGTGCAGAACTTTCCTATAGTGGGAATAGGGGCATCCGCAGGAGGGCTTGAAGCATTTAAGCGTTTACTTAAAGTCATCCCAGGGGACTCGGGAATGGCATATGTGTTGGTGCAACATTTAGATCCGACACACGAAAGTATGCTGCCTGAAATCCTGTCACGAGTGACTAAAATACCCGTGTACGAAATCACAGATGATATCCATCTTGCACCGGATCACATCTATATTTTACCGGCAAACAAAATGCTTTCTTCCACGGATGGTGTCCTGAAATTAACCACGCGCGAAAAAAAAATTCAAAACAAGGCCATTGATGTATTCTTCACCTCGCTTGCTGAGGTGCATACAAGTTTTGCAGTGGGCGTGGTGCTGTCCGGAACAGGTGCTGATGGCACACTCGGTTTGAAAGCAATAAAAGCTCATCGTGGAATTACCATTGCACAGGATCCGGAATCTGCTGCTTATCCCGCTATGCCTCAAAGCGCAATAGATGCAGGGGTAGTCGATTTTATCCTGGCTCTTGAAAATATTCCGGCGCAACTTTTAGAAATCAATGACATTGATCATAGTTCCGAAGCAGTAGCCAAAAAAGAACCTGAAGCCAAAGATGATGAAACGTATTTCAAGCAAATACTTTCTCTCATCCATCTGAGGAGTGGTGTTGATTTTACTTACTACAAACAACCAACCCCGCGCAGACGAATTGCAAGGCGGATGGCAATGAGTAAAATCGTAAAGCTATCAGCCTATCTTAAGTATTTGCGCGCCAACAAATCGGAACAGGATGCTTTGTTTCAGGACATGCTTATCCCGGTCACATCATTTTTCAGAGACACCAGAACCTTTCTGGAAATCACCGGATCTGTCATCCCCTTACTGGTAAAAAATAAACATGATGGTGATCCGATCCGGGTGTGGGTAGTAGGTTGCTCAACCGGTGAAGAAGCCTATTCGATAGCCATAGCTTTGCACGAATATTTGAGCACATCTTCCAGGAGTATGGGCTTAAACGGAATGCGAATCCAAATTTTTGCATCTGATATTTCCGAGGCTTCCATCAAAAAAGCAAGAGTTGCTATATATAGCAAGACTGAGCTGCAGGGTATTTCTGAGACCCGGCTTAGAAATTATTTTGTCAAAAACAACGGGGCTTTTGAAGTGGCCAAGTTCATTCGCAATATGTGTGTTTTTGCCCCGCACAATTTTTTAAAAGATCCGCCATTCGCAAAAATGGATCTTATCAGTTGCCGGAATGTGCTCATTTATATGGATTCATTTTTGCAGAAAAAAGCGCTCGCTACGTTTCATTATGCGCTGAATGAAAATGGCATCCTGATTCTGGGCAAATCGGAGAGCACAGGTCATTCATCGGATGCATTTGAAATACTGAGCAAAACTGAAAAAATATATTTACGTAAACCGATGCCCGGGCGTTTCATGCACGTAGCCAGTGAACGTAAAGAAGAATCCCTTGTCACAAAGACTAATAAGCGTCAAAAGGTAGAGATCAAACAAACAGACTTTCGCAAAAGTGCGGAAGCTATGATGCTCTCTAATTTCACGCCTCCCGGAGTGATCGTCAATGAAGCCATGGACATCGTACACATCCATGGCTCTATCAGCCCATACCTGGAACAACTTCCCGGCAAACCCACATTTAATCTTCTGAAAATGGCTCGCCAGGGCTTGTCTTTTGAGCTGCGTAATGCCATGCATAAAGCTAAGACCGGGCAGACCAATGTGATCAAGGAAGGTATACCTATCACCATGCATGGAAAACAGTCCTTAGTTGGTATAGAAATAATTCCTCTTACTAATACGGTTGATCCTTATTTCCTGGTCCTCTTTAATAAAACATTATCCCCCGTTGATGAAATCAGTAAAGAAAATAATGGCTCGTCTGTTGTTCAGAAAATAAAACAGGATTCACTTTTACGGGTCACGCAGCTGGAAACTGAACTGGCACAAAACCGTGAGGATATGCGTGCCATCACCGAGGATCAGGAGGCTGCCAATGAAGAGCTTCAAAGCGCCAATGAGGAGCTCCTGAGCAGTAGCGAGGAAATGCAAAGCCTGAACGAAGAATTAGAAACTTCAAAAGAAGAACTGCAATCCACTAACGAAGAATTGTTGATAGTTAACCAGGAACTTCTTGATAAACAGGAACAGCTGAATGCGTCCAACGTCTATTCCGAAGCGATCATATCTACTATTCGCGAGCCCCTTGTCGTGCTCGATAGATCCCTTCGAATCCGTACAGCGAATGCCGCGTTTTATACAAAATTTCAGGTAGTGGAAGAAGATACTGAAGACAAATTATTTTATGAAATTCAGGATCATAAATTCGATGACCATGCCCTGCGCTCACTTCTGGAGAAAATACTGCCGCAACAAAAACAAATAGAGGATTATGAAATCCGTTTGAATTTTCCTTCAATAGGGGAGCGCGCTATCCTAATAAATGCTGCTCAAATTATCAACGAAAAACCGTCAGAACTCCTCATCCTGCTGGCGCTCGAAGATATCACCGAGCGCAAAGCTGAGCAAAAAAAATTGGAGAGCTTCAACGAGCAATTAGAAGCCCTGGTGAAAGAAAGAACCCTCGAACTAGAACAGTCCAACATACAATTGCAACAATTCGCCTACATAGCAAGTCATGATCTCCAGGAACCCCTGCGAAAAATTATTACGTTTTCGAATATACTATCGGAAAAACACAAGGCAGAACTTTCCACCCCGGCTAAATCAATATTGAATAGAATTAGTACTTCATCTCAAAGAATGTCGCAACTGATCCAGGATGTGCTCAACTACTCCAGACTGATCAACCACGATAAATTATTTACTCAAACCGATCTGAATGAAATCCTTAAAAATGTTTTGGATGATTTTGAATTGCTGATCGAGCAAAAAGATGCCGTTATCAAAGCTGAAACACTTCCTGTCATTTGTGCCGTGCCCCTGCAGATGAACCAGTTATTTTATAATCTTATCAGTAATTCTCTTAAATTTTCAAAGGAGGATTTTCCGCCGGTTATTAACATTATATGCCGTGAACTGGCAGAAAAAGATTTCAAGAAATTCCCTTCATTGATGAC
>JBDSPM010000407.1:0-3714 GCA_039930325.1 Saprospiraceae bacterium | reverse complement strand
CGAACCAGCAAACCCTAATATGAGCGAGTCTCAAGATGGCAACAATCAAAATTCAGGACAACAAAAGCCCGAAGTAATTCCGCCCAAGATCATGCCCACGAAATACAAATTCCGTGAGATGAAGGTCTATTCATCTGATGAATGGATGGCAGCCAGCACGAAAAGATACCGCCGTGTATTTGATCGGTTTGAGACAACATACATGCATGTCGAAATGTCATTCTTCAATAAGCTGTTTGATGAGGAGGACTGGGATGCTTCTATCCGTTCCAAATCCTATTTCGTATCCGGGAGCCAGAAAAATGAGCTTTCCAATTTTGAAGAAAAACGAAAGATCCTCAAGGACGAAAACATCGTTTACATCCGCCACTCATGGGGCAATGCAATCCCCGGTGATTATTGGCGAAAAGGAAATTATGTCTGGGAAGGGTATATCGATGATGTGAAAATCGGCGAAGCGGTTTTTTATATAGAGGATCTTGGTAAGGCTGTGGAAGGCGAAAATCTTTTCTTTGATATTGACTCTGCTCATTTATTCGAAGGAGATGCAAAAGCATCAGGGCTGACTGAAAAAAAGTACTTAAAAAAATTCAACGGCACAGAGACCCATTATATCTGGGGCGAATTCAATGTCAAAAACAAAACAGTCAAAGACTATTACGCCGAATTCATTTTCAATTTTTATAATAGTGACGGACAGTTAAAGGGAAGCCACCCTTACCTGATCTATATTGCACCAAATACATTGGGACAAATTTATACGGCTTATGCCTCTTGGGGAAGTGATGTAGCTGGCACATGGTTGAAGGATGCATTTACCCTTGAGGTGATTTTTATGGACAATCTCATAGCTACGATTCCTTTCCAGGTAGGGGATACTATTGAAGAAGGTTCAAATGATATCATCACTGATATGAGCCAGTTGATCAGTAAGGTAACCTCAGCCTCTTCCACTCCTTCAGATCCTGCTTTAGATGTTTTACTGAATGAAAGTCTCGCCGAGCTCAATGCTATGACAGGTCTTGATAACATTAAAAATGAAGTCAATGAAATGGTAAAGCTGGTCCGCTTTTACCAGGAATCAGGAAAAGATGTGTTGAATAAATTTTCCCTCCACACAGTTTTCATTGGAAACCCGGGTACAGGTAAGACTACCGTTGCTCGTCTTTTATCAAAAATTTATAAAGGTCTCGGCATTCTTGGAAAAGGTCATCTTGTAGAGGTCGATCGGGAAGGCCTTGTCGCAGGGTATATTGGCCAGACCGCTATTAAAACAGGAGAGAAGATCACCGAAGCCATGGGAGGCATTCTTTTTATTGATGAAGCATACTCACTAGCACAGGAGAAAGGTTCGCCATATGATTTTGGAGGGGAAGCCATTCAGATTATTCTCAAGCGAATGGAAGACCTGCGTGGAAAATTTGGTGTCATCGTTGCCGGATACACCCATAACATGCACGCTTTCATCAATTCAAATCCCGGCCTAAAATCCAGGTTTGATAAGTATTTTACTTTTGATGATTATACACCGCAGGAAATGTTCATCATAGCACTTTCAATGTTTCGTAATGAAGGAGTGATGCCGGATGTTGAAGCAGCAGCTCATCTGAAGGATTATTTCAGTTTCCTCTACAAAGGCCGCGACGACCATTTCGGGAATGCAAGAACTGTTCGACAAGTCGTTCTCGAATCAGTAAAAAATCAGAATCTCAGGTTGGCTGCAATAACTAAAGCTGAACGAACGGAAGACATGCTCGCTACTGTGACCTATGAGGATGTGAAGGAATTCGAATTGAAGGAAGATGGATTTGAAAAACATATTATTGGTTTCAAATTAGGAAATTAGAAATCGCAATTTGTGTATTGACAGGATCAGGCACGAAACGATGCATGAATTATTTTATTTTGACAAAAGGCTTATCAGGTAATCCTTTAGTTTTTACCGTGAATCCAATAATTTCTTTTGTCTTTATCGAGCGCTGAAAAAGATATTTCTGTCCCTGCGACATGAACAGGTCCTTGTCGGTTTCATCCAAAGGAAATACATCATTTACTATAATATCATCCATACTTAATTTTCCATCCCTGACTTCCACTTTGAAGTTTACATGCAATTCAGGACTGGTGTATTCACCGGTATACGCTGCCAACATTTTCGGACTGGATGGATGATGATTAGTAGGATTGCCTGTAGGGTGATTTTCTTCGTTTGTTATGATCGTAGGGGATGTTTGATTCTGTTTTATGATAAGTGCGAATGAATCATTGGCAGCAATCAGCCTGTCAAGGATATCATAATAATTAGTAGTCGATCTTTCATACTTATTATTTGTCTTATGCGCTACGACAAGATCAAGTGCGGGTAGTACGGTGATGAACTGGCCATACGCACCCTGCGCCGTATAAGCCGATTTGAATACCCCAACATCATTGGGTTGGTCCCAGATCCACCATAAATAACCATAGCCAAAATTTTTATAAGAAATTCCCCGGTAAGTTGCGGCATCTTTGAATGTTGTCACTGGAGTAGTAATCGTATGAACCCAAGTTGGCGATATAATTTGCTGATCATTCCATCGGCCGTCATGCAGCATCAGGTATCCAATTCTTGCCATGTCCCTTGTAGAAAACCACATGGGATATGCAGGGTACATTGATCTTGTGCTGTCTCCTTCTTTATGCTGCTTTGTCATATCCCAATCCTCCATGTATAGCGGTTTTACCAACATTGAATCCACCGCTTGATAAATATTTACACCGCTGAGTTTTTCAAAAATATAACCCGCTAGATTGAAATCCCAGTTATTGTATAGAAATAAGCTGCCTGGATCTACAGTTCCCCGATGGGGTGCTATGGCACGCTCATCACCTGGATAGCTAGCATTGTGATACACTCCGGATCTTGCATTCAGGAGATTTTGAATGGTGGCTTTTTTCTCGATCGGCAGGAGGCCATTAATGTCATCGATACCTAATTGTCCAAGTGTTTCATTCAGATTTATTTTTCCATTCTCAACGAAAGGACCGTATAGCATGGCGAGCACACTTTTCCGGCATGATGCGATGTAGCTCAATTCTTCAATGTCGCCAAAAGAGAATACAATCCTGCCGTGATGAACCACTATCATGCCTGTTGTATTGGCACTATCTACGATGAATTGCCTTACAGCATCGAGTTTTTTCATATCCCAGCCCTGTCCTGAAACATCTTTCAGATATTCCCAAGCTTTACCGGGATAATGGTCCTTTATTATATTTTCACCAAAGTATTTTTGAGCACTCAACAAGCATACAGGAAGAAGTAATAAAGCCCACAGGATTTTTTTTATATCCCAAAATACAGATCGTTCCTGCATAAAGTACGTGATTAAGTATTGACAACATCATTCAAAACATTGTGAAAAAAAATAGACTTTCCAATCGAGTTATGGCAAAGCGCTATTTCTAAACTTTCTACACTCCGTGGTCAGCAAACTGTTTCTGCACCTGAAGAATTTATTCTTTTACAACAATCCCCTGCTTCACAAATTTCGTATTCTTTAATCTATAAAAATATATTCCGGCAGGTTTTCCATGCAGATCAATTTTTTCTATAGACGCATTTCCCGCGTTCCATTTATCCTGCAATACCAATCTTCCCTGTGCGTCAAATAACATAAGGTACATTTCGCCCAGAGCATGTTCTGTTGCGATGATTAACTCATCTTTCGCAGG
>JBDSPM010000406.1:0-3713 GCA_039930325.1 Saprospiraceae bacterium | reverse complement strand
TGTGATGCTCGATTTTATTTCTTAGGCGTTTGTATTCAGCAGGCGATATTTCAAACATCGTTCTGCTCAGGCGAAAGAAAAGCGGATTGACCGTGCTGTGATTAAAAAAACCGGCGAATTTTTGAATTAGGTCATACCGGTTCGTGCCTGGCCACAATTCTTCATGAAGGGAAGCCCAGGGCATCCTTATTTTCTGATGGTCGCCTGATAGTTTATACAGCTCAATATGATGGATTCCCTGTTCGGCTGATAAAGGGAGTAATGCATCAGCCGATTGTACAGCCCCGTGGCTGTCAGCTCTGTAAATGGCGTTTCGAAGATGATGGAAAGGATACTGATTTAAGAGGTCCTCTGCGGCAGCATCTTCATCTACCCAGATGACTACCGGGATCCCATTGAGGGCATCCGTTGAAGCTTTTGCTGCCAGTAGCTGAAGGTGATCTTCCTGCTGGCTCCAGATCCATTGTTTACGGGGACCTTTAGGCGAGGAAAATAATCTTGCCTGTTGTGGGTTGAGGTGGCTACCCAGAATATTTGCAATAGTCATACTTGTAGAGTCCTTGTCCTGCAAATATTAAACATTTTTATAATATGTAGGTGGTTTTTGGTAAAAAAACTAAGGATTTCCTGATTCTTGATGTCTAATGCCTGTTAGGGTCCAGGCTTCTGCGTTTTGTTTAGAAGATACTATGGATAAAAACGCCGGCAAGGGAGATTTTGATATGGAAGGTATAGATATGGTTAAAGCTGATTTCGTCGAAAACCGATATGCGAGCCTACTTTTTCACTATCCCCCCTCTCACCTTCTCACCTTTCTTATACTCATACTCTACAGATACATTACCCTCATCATCATAATACCTGAAGTGCCCGTCCTGAAGCCCATTCTTGTATTCAGTTTCCTGCCGAAGCTTATACGTTTTCTGATCAAATAGTTTGACAGAACCGTCCAGCTTTCCAGCTTGGTATTCGCGCGTTTCCATCACCTTACCAAACTTATACTGAACCCATGGACCATCCATTTGATTCAGATGATAGTTGGTGCGTTGGTCCACCTGTCCACGAAAGGATAGTTTCAGGGAAGGGCCCTCAAGCATGCCATTTATGTAGCTTTCTATTGAGCTGATATCTCCATCATTATTATACTCCATCCACATACCGGTTTTCTTGTCGCCATCCAGGAACCCCTCCATGACCACCTGTCCGCTTGGGTCTCTTCTTTTCGCTGACTTAACCGTACTACCCGGCAAATCAACCAACTCAAAGCCTTTCATATCACCGGTTCCGGCCTTAGGCGCCGAAGAATTACAGCCCGTTGAAATGAGGAAAATGAACCCTGCAAATACCATGAAATAAGAATAAAAAATTATCGTTTGAGGTAAGTTTTTCATAAGATTGTCGATTAATGTTTATTGAGAACAAGATTAGAGAATTTTATAATTTTGGCACTCTTTTTTACCGGTTAAATAGCCTCTATTCAATTTAGATTAACAAACAGTAGCAACCAGCGTATGGATATTCTAATAGAAGGTTTGTCAAAATCCTACGGGACCCAAAAAGCAGTTGATAATATTTCATTCGAAGTCAGGACGGGAGAGATCGTAGGATTCCTGGGGCCAAATGGTGCCGGTAAGACCACGACTATGCGAATGATCACCCAGTATCTCGCACCGGATTCAGGTCAGATTACGATCGGTGGAAAGTCTACTACAAGGAATAACCTCAGAGGCTCCATCGGCTACCTTCCTGAACACAATCCCCTATACGAGGACATGCCTGTCATTGAATACCTCGCCTTTTGTGGTCAATTGCAGGGAATACCGCGCAGCCTCATTGATCAGCGCATTCGAGAGATGGTCGTGATGTGTGGATTGAATGATGAAAAACATAAGAAGATAGGTGAACTTTCAAAAGGCTATCGTCAGCGAGTAGGACTTGCACAGGCCATGATCCACGATCCAGCCATCCTTATCCTTGATGAGCCTACTACAGGCCTTGATCCAAATCAACGCGTTGAAATACGTGATCTAATCAAAAGGTTAGGTCAGCATAAGTCTGTCATCCTCTGCACACACATTCTTCCTGAAGTAGAGGCCACTTGCGACAGGATATTGATTATCAACAAAGGACGTATCGTAGCGAATGGAACTCCTGAGTCCCTGCGAAGCCATGCGAGTGGAAAGAGCTTCATCCTGGTCGATATCGAAGGTGCGCCTAAAGAAGCCATCACGCAAGCTATCAAATCAATCCCCGGCGTGACGAGCGTGGGTATGAGCGCCGACCACAGGCTGCTTGAAGTAGAATGCAATGATGGAAATCAAACCGTACGCAGCATCTACAAATTATGTGTTGCCAGAGAATGGATGTTGCTTCAGATGAGTCCTGTTGAAGTGAGACTGGAAGACATTTTCAGAAATGTAACGATGAACTAAGAACAGGCTAATCATAACCGTAAACGTATCGATAACAAATCAACTTATTTGAAATGAGAGAATCGTGGATCATTGCCAAAAAGGAGCTCAACAGTTTTTTTGATTCACTGGTCGCCTATATCCTTCTGGTTATTTTCCTGGGCTTCAGTGGTTTTTTTACCTGGCTTTGGGGACAGAATGATATTTTTTATAACAAGCAGGCGAGCCTTGATATTTTTTTCAATGTTGCCCTCTGGTCGTTATTCTTTTTTATCCCTGCGCTCACCATGCGCCAATTTGCAGAAGAGCGAAAGACAGGAACCATAGAATTATTGCTGACCAAAAAGTTGTCTGATCATCAATTGGTGATCGGCAAATATCTTGCATGCCTTCTGCTCGTAGTTATCGCGCTCGCATTCACGATTCCATATTATGTCACTGTAGCCAGATTAGGAAATATCGATCACGGAAGTACGATCACGGGTTACCTCGGTCTCATCCTGATGAGTTCGGCCTATATTGCTATAGGATTGTTGGCATCAAGTTTTACTAACAACCAGATCGTGGCTTTCCTGATGGCATTGCTGATCGGTATTGTATTCCAGTTCATTTTAGGTGCATTAGGATCAAGTCAGACCGGGTGGTTAGGTGGAATATTAAATGACCTAAGTGTTCCGAAACATTTTGAATCCATGTCACGGGGAGTGATTGACACTAAAGATGTTATCTACTTCCTTGCGCTGACTTTCCTGGGCCTGACGTTGACCGAATTAAATATTTCCAAAAGAAGCTGATCATGTTGAAGGATAAAAAAATCTCGATTTTATTAGTCATTGGCATAGTTGCACTTGTCTTCCTGTTGTCAAGAGAATTCTTCTTCAGGGTCGACCTGACCGAAGACAAAGAATTCACCATGAGTAAAGCCACGAAGAATATTCTTCATGACCTCGAAGACCCGGTGACCGTCAAAGCCTATTTTTCCGAAAATCTTCCTGCAGAATTTGAAAGAGTAAAAACAGATTTTCAAAATCTCCTTATCGAGTATAATAATATCTCGAAAGGAAAAGTGAATTATCAATTCATCAATCCGGGAATTGATCAGAAAAGCGAACAGGAAGCTGCTCAAAACGGTATTCAACCCATTCTTATCAATGTGAGAGAGAAAGATGAAGCTTCTCAGAAAAAAGCATTCATGGGTGCAGTGGTTGAATATGGAGATCAGAAAGAAGTGCTGCCATTCATCAGCCGCGAATCGTCGATGGAATATGATCTTACTACCGCCATCAAAAAGATAAGTGTGAA
>JBDSPM010000405.1:0-2543 GCA_039930325.1 Saprospiraceae bacterium | reverse complement strand
TATTATTTCCGGATCCGGAGTGGTGTTTTCTTTTGAGCAACTAAATAGAAATATCATGAAGGAAAGGAGGAGTATATATTTCATGACATTTTATTTTAATGTGTGATCAAATTTACGAAAATTTAGTGAATATTCTTTTAATGGCCAATGACCAATGTTCAATGACCAAAATTGAAGTTTGGTGTACTCAATCTGGGGGATTTGTGGTGAAATATATTGTCTAAAAGAACGTTGACTTTTGGAATTCAATTTTTAAGATATTTAAATATGAAAACTATCGTACTATTAACCTTTTCAATTTTCAATTTGTTTCTGCTGCCTGGAGATTCATTTGCTCAAAATGAAAAATTTAAGGAATTGTATACTAAAAATGTGATTAGTTACGGATATGATGGCTTTATAAGAAATGATGTGCGCTTAAAGTACAGGGAGGTGTCACCTTTGCTGTTGAGCTATCCTGAATCTGCTGCGGAATTCAACATTTATAAAAAGAAACATAAAATCGCTAACCTTTTTCTCATTCCTGCCCTGGTTACCTTCCTTGCACCAATTACCGGAATAGCCAAAAATGACAATGGTTTAGGGATCGGATTATGGACTGCCTCTCTTTGTTTGTCATCTACTGCATCTATCTTTAACCAGGAAGGGAAGAAACACATGCAGAGATCAGTTTGGCTTTACAACCGGGATATACTGCTTCAACAATACTAAGCACTCGGGATGCAGGAAAGAAATGAAAACAAGCTTGTAACATTGTATGTCAATCTTTGTTATTATCTTTAAATGGCAAAATTCAGCTCATGAATGTATCACTAACACCTGCCCTGGAGAAACTGGTCCATAAGAAGGTTAAGTCCGGGGTATATAACAATGCCAGTGAAGTTATCCGGGAAGCATTAAGACTGCTTGAAGAGCAAGATCAAATAAAAGAACTTAAACTCAAAAAACTTAAAAGTGAGCTACAAATAGGGCTTGACCAACTTGATGGCAAACAATTTAGTGACGAGACCCTTGAGGCTATTGCCAAATCAGTAAAAAAGAAATAAGCTGACAAGATTAATGAGAAAGCTTCACCTCTCAATTGCAGCTGCTGGAGATCTTAAGAACATTCTTCAGTATACTTTTGACAACTGGGGTGAAATCCAATTTGAAAAATACAAAGATACCTTTCAACAGGCTTTTGATACTTTAACATTAGAGCCTTCCACACCTCTTATCAAAAAAAGAGATGAATTATTTATTGGATGTCTTTCAGTCCATTCCGGGCATCATTTAGTTTTTTTTAGATTGGACAACATGGATATCGAGATAGTCCGTATTCTCCATGAAAAGATGGATTTCTCCAATCATCTTGATACAGATGAAAAATAGTAATTTAAACACATTTTGAAACCATATTTTATACAATTCTGAGCCCAACATTATTTTGGGAGTAAAAAATGCAATTCTTATTTCTAAGTGATTGAAAATCAGTAATATATATATCAAATTAGGTTAGGAAATACGGGTCAATTCAGTTATCTTCGCCGATTCAATTTTAGAGGAGATTTATGACAAAAACAAAAGGGAGTTACGGCGCCGAAAATATACAGGCGTTAGAGGGATTAGAAGCGGTCCGGATGCGTCCAAGTATGTACATCGGTAGCACAGATGTCAAGGGATTACATCATTTGGTTTGGGAGGTTATTGACAATTCCATCGATGAGCATCTCGCAGGTTATTGTACACATATCGAAGTCTACGTCAATAAAGATGGCTCACTAACTGTCATCGACGATGGTCGTGGTATTCCGGTAGGCATGCACGAGAAGTTGCAGAAATCTGCACTTGAAGTCGTCATGACCATCCTGCATGCTGGTGGAAAATTTGATAAGGATACATACAAAGTGTCTGGTGGTCTTCACGGTGTGGGGATCAGTTGTGTCAATGCACTAAGCGAAAAAGTTCGTGCTGAAGTAAAGCGCGAAGGAAAAATATTCAGGCAGGAATACGCACGCGGAGTTCCAACTACCAGCGTAGATGAAATCGGTTTATCGACCGAAACTGGTACAACGATTACATTTTGGCCCGACGGACAGATCTTCGAAACACTTGATTTCAAATACGAAACATTAGCCAATCGTCTTCGCGAATTGTCATTCCTTAACAGCGGCCTGAAACTCACATTGCGCGATGATCGTGATATTGATGAACAAGGAAATGCACGAACAGAGACTTTCCTTTCAGAAGGTGGGCTTCGTGAATTTGTGCAATTTCTCGACGAAAGCCGTTCGCCTCTGATTGAATTCCCTATTTATGTCAAAGGGAAAGAAGATAATGTGGAGATTGAAGTGGCCATGCAATACAACACCGGCTACCAGGAACATATCTTTTCATTTGTCAACAATATTTCCACTAAAGATGGAGGCACACATGAAGCCGGCTTTAAGCGTGCCATCGCCCGTGTCTTCAAACAGTATGGGGATGATAGCGGACAGTTTACAAAAGCTAAAGTCACCTTATCAGGAGAAGACTTCAGGGAAGGACTTACTGCAGTGATATCT
>JBDSPM010000404.1:0-2692 GCA_039930325.1 Saprospiraceae bacterium | reverse complement strand
TTTCGTATAAATTGAAGGCTATAGTATTCGACCAATTCCTTTCATTTCCCGAAGTTGCATTTTTTTGCATGACCATATTATTAGCGGTTTTTATTCTGCATTTCATTAAAGTAAGGAGGCTCTCCGGAGTATGGCATGTGGCTTTTTTCGGGTTATTTGCATCCTTTCTTTATCTTCTTCCGGTGGCAAACATGTATTTCATGCATTTGCAAATTGGGATGAATGACCGTTACAGCTACATTCCGATGGCTTTTTTAATACTGGCTTTTGTGGCTGCGTTGTCTAATTTCCCAAAATGGTTTAGCTATTCCCTGCTTGGCGTATTGCTAGTCCTTACTGTCGGTCTTCAGCAAAAGACTTTGCGGTACTGGCATAAATCCACACAGGTGCTGACTTCGCTAAAAAAGAATTTTGTGTGGCAGGATGCACCATTTGTATTCGTGCTTAATAGCCCGGATAACATGTGGGGCATTTGGATGACATCCATCATCTACGAGCCATCAGGAATTGATGAATTGATAGATTACCAAACACCTCGCCCTTACAATGGAGAGATGTTTGATATTTTTCAGTACAACATGACATCTCCCGGGGATGGTGTAAAAGTAGAACAGACAGGGCCAATGCAACTAAAGGTGACATTTCATCAATGGGGGAACTGGTGGCACCGGAATGGCATAGGGGCAAGCAGCTATGAGAATGAATATTATAAAGCTGAATTGTTGGATTACCCTTATCTCTTGACATTCAAAAAATTTCCTGAAGGCAGTGTGATTATTTACCAGGATGGCGGGGAGTGGAAGGAGTTTAAATTAAATGGGGATTGGGGATTAGGGAATGGGTAGTAGTTGATTACTAAGGTGATGATGCCGGATTCAAAGATGCCGGATTCCGGACTCGAGACTCATTTACTTCCCTCATCAAAGGACCTATCCCGAACTTTTCATGAAATACCGTACATTTAATTCATCATTAATCTGAACAATTATGAAGACTTCTTACCTCTTTCCCATTATTCTGTTCTGTGTCGTTTGTTTTCTGCCATCATGTGAAAATGATAAAACCATCACGACGGTAGAATATTATTCTCAGCAGGAATACCAGGTATTATCTTCTACGCTTAATCTTCCATCGACACCCTTCAATTACAATAAATTCGAATTTGAGTCAAAAAGATCTGATGCTATATCGACCCTTGGCCGTGTGCTGTTCTATGATAAGAATCTTTCTAAAGACAATTCTGTCTCATGTGGTTCCTGCCATCAGCAGAATCTGGCTTTCGCTGATCGTGAAGCGTTAAGCAAAGGAATAGAGAACCGCAGCACTAACCGTAACTCTCTTTCTCTTGGTGCATTCAGAAGCTTTGGCGATTATAGCTCGGATCCGGAAACCACTCTTTTCTGGGATGGGCGCGTGAAAAACCTCCATGATCAAATGATCCAGACGATCCGGAATCCTAAAGAAATGGGGATGGAGTTGAGAGATGTGGTAGCTAAAATAAAAGACCTTGAGTATTATAAGATCCTTGCACAAAAAGCTTTTTTCAATGAGAATCTGAATGAAGAATTAGTGCTGAATGCGCTGGAAGGCTTCATGACGTCCATCAATTCGTCAACATCAAAATTTGACATTATCAGCCAGCAAAACAATTTTAATCTTGCTACTAACTGGTCCGGATTGAACCAACAGGAAAATCTGGGAAAAAATATTTTTACATCCAATTGCATAGGTTGCCATAGTCAGGGCATTGACAATTTCGCCTTTGGCTCACCGGTCGGTTCTCTTGTTTTGCGAAGTGCCAACAATGGCCTTGACCTTGTCTACACAGATAAGGGTGAAGGTGAAATAAATCCTGCTCCTGATGCACTTGCTATTTTCAAAATTCCCGGCCTTAGGAATATTGCTCTCACTGCACCTTACATGCATGATGGCCGATTTGCAAATCTGGAGCAAGTAGTAGATTTTTATAGCACGGGCATCCAGGATCATCCTAATCTAAACGACCTCCTGAAATCTGATGGCCATCCGAAGAAATTTAATTTCACTGGCGGAGAAAAAGATGCATTGATCCAATTCCTGAATGCCCTGACAGATAATACAATGATCAACGAAGTGAAGTGGTCGGATCCGTTTTTGTAACGTGAGATCGCAAGAGCGTGAGAGCGTGAGAGCGTGAGAGTGTGAGGCGTGAGGAATGAGGGGTGAGGAATGAGGCACGAACCTGTTTCAAGTGAAATTCAGTTGGATTAGCAGTATTCATACGGTTACTTATATCTGCAATTCCGGAATTTTCACAGATTTTTACAGGGCATGAAAAACCAATTCTCACGTGGGGTCCTGTCGACCATTCTCGCTGCCATCGTCTGGAGTACCGGAGGTTTGTTGATCAAGCTCATAACCCTGGATGCCTTCACCATTCTTTTTTACAGGAGCCTGTATGCAGGATTATTTTTCTTGATTGTATTTCGTGGTGAGTCATTGAAATTTGATCGCAAGGCGTTCATCGTGAGTCTGTGTTATGCGCCACTTTTAATTTGTTTTGTCAGCGCTACAAAAATGACAACGGCTGCGAATGCTATTTTTCTTCAATATGTATCCCCTGCGGTCGTATTACTTGTGGAACCCAGGTTCCTTAAAACTAAAATGCTCAATTACAATATCCTAACTGTTGTTATTTGCACATTCGGCATAT
>JBDSPM010000403.1:0-2660 GCA_039930325.1 Saprospiraceae bacterium | reverse complement strand
ATCAGGCGGCCTGGGCACGATGGGATTTGCATTGCCGGCAGCAATGGGTGCTAAACTAGGTGCGCCACAAAACCAGGTCATTGCCATCATCGGTGATGGTGGCTTTCAAATGACACTTCAGGAGCTAGGCACAATAGCCCAATATAATATACCGGTTAAGATAGTGGTGCTCAATAATGGATTCCTTGGCATGGTTAGGCAATGGCAGCAAATGTTTTTTGAAGGCCGCTACTCATTTACTGAAATGCATAGTCCAGATTTTGTAAAGCTCAATGAAGCCTATGGTATAAAAGCCAGGAAAGTTGCAGACCGAGATGAATTACCCGATGCATTGCGTGAACTGCTTGCATACGAGGGACCTTGTTTTCTTGAAGTGAAGGTAGAGAAGGAAGAAAATATTTTTCCAATGATCCCTACCGGGGCTGCAGTCAGCGATATGGTATTAGAATATAAACCAACATAAGCGATGAACAAAGATTTTACACTTGAAGTTTTTTCAGACAATGGATTTAATATCCTCAACCGTATGATCAATATCTGTAACAGGAGGCGTGTCCGTATCAAGAATTTATATGCAAGAGAATTTGAAGAGAATCTACATAAAGGGGCAGCCAGTTTTGTCTTGCATACCACTCCGGATATGGCGCAAAAGGTAAAGCTCCAGGTTGAGAAATTAATTGAAGTAGAAAAAACAAAGCTCACAGAAGGAACCGGTAAATTCTTCAATGATGAACAAAATAAGTTGGCATTATAATTTGAATAAAATCCGTATCCAATCAATATCATTTGAAATAAAAAATATAACATGGCTAAATTAAATTTTGGTGGTACTGAAGAAAATGTGGTGACCCGGGAGGAGTTTCCATTATCAAAAGCGCGAGAGGTACTGAAGGATGAAATAGTCGCAGTGATCGGCTATGGTGTCCAGGGTCCGGGGCAAGCTTTAAATCAAAAAGAAAACGGTATCAATGTCATCGTCGGACAACGTAAAAATTCCAAAAGCTGGGATAAGGCTGTGCGTGATGGTTTTGTCGAAGGCAAGACCTTATTTGATATAGAAGAAGCAGTGCAACGCGGAACCATCATTTGTTATTTGCTAAGTGATGCTGCACAGATAGCCATGTGGCCTACAGTAAAGAAACACCTGACAGCAGGTAAGGCGCTATATTTCTCTCATGGCTTTGGTATCACATATAATGATCAGACAGGCATTGTTCCTCCCGCTGATGTTGATGTTTTCCTTGTAGCACCTAAAGGATCGGGGACTTCTTTGCGACGGATGTTTTTGCAAGGGCGTGGCCTGAACAGTAGCTATGCTATTTTCCAGGATGCCACAGGACGAGCGTTTGAAAGAGTGGTTGCGTTAGGAATTGCTATTGGATCCGGTTATTTATTCGAAACCAATTTCAAAAAAGAAGTCTATTCTGATCTCACCGGCGAGAGAGGGACCCTGATGGGTGCGATCCAGGGAATATTTGCAGCCCAATATGAGGTGCTCAGGAAAAAGGGACACTCTCCTTCGGAGGCTTTCAATGAAACGGTTGAGGAACTTACACAGTCGCTCATGCCTCTTGTGGCGGAAAATGGCATGGACTGGATGTATGCTAATTGTTCTACGACAGCACAACGGGGTGCGCTGGACTGGTGGAAAAGATTTCGTGATGCCACTCTTCCACTCTTCAATGAATTGTATGAAAGTGTTGCTGCAGGGCAAGAAGCAGCGTTGTCCATCGCCAGCAATAGCAAAGCTGATTACAGGGAGAAGCTTGAAGGAGAGCTTAAGGAATTACGTGAAAGTGAAATGTGGCAAGCCGGCAAAACGGTGCGAAGCTTACGGCCAGAGAATCAAACTGAAGCAGTAAAAGCAGGACTTGAAGAAGCCTATTTAGAAAAATAATATTCACGTGCACACCATCAATACTTTGCAGACAAATACCAAATTGCAACCCACTAAGCCGTTGACTATAAGTCCGGGCTTTAAGTTTGATTTTGTTGCCGCTGCAGCTCGCCTGAAAGATATAGTGGTCAGGACACCGCTCATCCTTCATCCTAATTTGTCGAAAAAATACAAGGCAAATATTTATTTAAAGCGCGAAGATCTCCAGGTAGTCCGATCGTATAAAATACGTGGCGCATACAATTTAATGAGCAGCCTTCCCATGGATCAGATCAGGACAGGTGTAGTCTGTGCCAGTGCCGGCAACCATGCGCAGGGATTTGCTTATTCCTGCAATAAGCTAGGTGTGCCTGGAGTCGTATTTATGCCCGTCATCACACCAAATCAGAAAATCAACCAGACTAAAAAATTTGGCAATCATTTCATAGAAATAAAATTAATAGGTGATACTTACGACGAATGCGCTATTGCTGCAAAACAATATTGTGAAATAAACCGGCTGACGTATATCCATCCTTTTGATCATCACAAGATCATTGAAGGCCAGGGGACAATTGGAATTGAGATTTTAGAAGACCAGACTGATATTGATTATTTATTTGTTCCGGTGGGCGGCGGCGGATTATGCGCCGGAGTTGGAACCTATTTTAAAAGATATTCTCCTCACACCAGGATCATTGGCATCGAACCTGAAGGCGCGCCTTCCATGAAAGCTGCTTTGGCTGCCGGAGAGCCGGTGACTTTGCCTTCCATAGACCGTTTT
>JBDSPM010000402.1:0-10832 GCA_039930325.1 Saprospiraceae bacterium | reverse complement strand
TTAATCAAACCTGCATCGGATGGTACAGGAGTTATTGCCGGTGGAGCTATGCGCGCTGTTCTTGAAAGTGCAGGTGTGCATAATGTATTGGCAAAATCAATGGGATCGTCTAATCCTCACAACGTAGTAAAGGCTACCATCAATGCTTTGACTTTATTACGAAGCCCTCAGACCGTAGCGAAAGACAGAAAAGTTAGTGTTGATCTTGTATTTGGTCATCACGCTCAGGAATCATCACCAGCAAAAGAATAATAGGGACCATGGCCAAAGTAAAAATAACACAGATCAAAAGTCATATCTACAGACCGCAATCTCAAAAAGATACGCTCAAGGCACTCGGATTAGGTAAAATCCGCAGGTCAAAGATTATCGAGGTGACACCCCCGTTGCAAGGGATGATTGATAAGATAGCTCACACGGTGAGTATTGAAAATATTAAAGGTTAAGATTTAATTCATAGCGATAATGGATCTCCATAAGCTCACACCGGCAACAGGTTCGGTAAGAAACAATAAACGTAAGGGACGCGGCCAGGGTTCAGGTACTGGTGGTACCTCCACCAAAGGGCATAAAGGCGCTAAGTCAAGGTCAGGTTATAAAGCCAAGAGAGCGCATGAAGGTGGTCAGATGCCATTACAAATGCGCCTTCCTAAAAAAGGCTTTAAGAATCCAAACAGAAAATCATTCATAGCTTTGAATCTGGATCAGCTTCAGGCTATGACAGATAAATTCAAAGTCAATGAATGGACTCTCGAAGCATTGGAAACACATAGTTTCATTTCCGGAAATGACAAGGTCAAATTGTTGGGCCGTGGAGAACTCAATGCAAAAGTAAATTTGACTGCACATGCTACCAGCGATGCCGCTCGCAAAGCCGTGGAAGCAGCAGGTGGAAGTATCACAATAGTTTAAGTTTATAGGATAGCCGAATGAATAACTTTATCACCACATTACAGCACATCTGGAAGATTAAGGATTTGCGTAATCGCATTCTTTATACGTTGGCCATGATCGGCGTTTACCGGCTAGGTTCTACGATTGTTCTCCCTGGTGTGGTTCCTTCTGTTCTGGCCAGTTTCGCCAGCAATAAGGCAAACAGCAATGACCTTCTTGGCCTGATTAATATTTTCACAGGAGGTGCATTCAACAATGCAGCCATTTTTGCATTGGGTATCATGCCCTATATCACTGCGTCTATTATTATTCAGCTCCTTGGTTTTGCTGTTCCGTACTTCCAGCGTTTACAACAAAAGGAAGGTGAGTCGGGACGCAAAAAAATAAACCAAATGACAAGGCTGCTGACTGTGGCTATCACACTCGTTCAGGGCGGAGCTTACCTGACCTATGTAAAAAGTATTGGAGCCATTTCGCCAAATATCCCTGTGGGTATCTTCTGGTTTTCAAGTATTATCATTCTTTCTGCAGGAACGATACTCGCCATGTGGCTTGGTGAAAGGATAACAGACAAAGGAATTGGCAATGGCATCTCCATGATTATCATGATTGGCATCATAGCCAGGCTTCCTCAGGCTATTATTTTTGAATTTCAGGCTCAGCTCAATCAGGGTGGTTTATTAACCTTCGTATTGGAATTAGCCGGGTTCTTTATTGTCACCATGCTTTGTATCATGGTGATACAGGGAGTGCGTCGCATTCCTATTCAGTTTGCTAAAAGAATGGTTGGTCGTGGCAATGCCAACATTCCGCAATCAGGTGCCAGAGATTATATTCCGCTTAAGCTGAATGCTGCGGGAGTTATGCCTATCATTTTTGCACAAGCCATCATGTTCTTGCCGATGACAGTAGCCCAGTATTTTATGGGGAATGGAGCCAATGCTCAAACAGGTGGGCTCTTAAGATCATTGAATGATCCTTTTTCAACGGCAACCGCAGTGATGTCTTTCGTGTTGGTGGTTGTTTTTACCTATGTCTATACAGCTTTACTGGTCAATCCGCAGCAATATGCAGAATATCTGAAGCGACAGAATGCCTTTATCCCTGGCATCAAGCCGGGTAAGGATACGGCTGATTTTATTGATACTATCACAACAAGAGTCACCCTCCCCGGAGCTATTTTTCTTGGTATCATCACCATTCTTCCTAAATTGGCTCATGCCGCTGGTATCAACCAGGGCTTCGCAGTCTTCTTTGGAGGAACATCTCTCCTGATCCTTGTCGGAGTCGTACTCGATACATTGGCTCAGGTGGAAAGTCACCTTCTTATGAGAAAGTACGACGGTCTGGTGAAATCCGGTAAGTTAAAAGGAAGGAGTGGTAGTGGTATGCAGATAGGTGCCAACATGTAATGGCCGAACAAATTATTTTCTTCACTGTACGTTCAGTTTTCTTTAGTCCCACTCGATGACTTCTGTTTCCCGATATCAGTATAAGACCGAAGAAGAGATAGAAATTATCAGGCACAACTGCCTGCTTGTCACTTCAACGATTGCAGAAGTCGCGGCTTTTATAAAACCCGGGATAACGGGAATTGAATTAGATGCTTTAGCAGAAACCTATATAAGAGATCATCAGGCAGAACCGGCTTTCAAAGGATATCCGGGTACAATTTTTGACTTTCCAGGCACTTTATGTATTTCCCTCAATGAAGTCATTGTTCACGGAATTCCAGGCAATACAGTTTTAAAGGAAGGAGATGTGGTTACCATAGATTGTGGCGTTAAGAAAAATGGATATTTCGGTGATGCTGCATTCACTTTTGCAATTGGCGAAGTGAGTGAAGCAGTAATGAAGCTTCTTGTTACTACCCGGGAATGCCTGGATTTAGCCATTGCACAG
This sequence comes from Saprospiraceae bacterium, assembly GCA_039930325.1. GTDB lineage: Bacteria > Bacteroidota > Bacteroidia > Chitinophagales > Saprospiraceae > Opimibacter. The sequence goes on along the minus strand of JBDSPM010000402.1, from coordinate 8,036 downwards.
GCTATTGCAGGAAATAGAGTGGGAGATCTGGGTCATGCAGTTCAGTACCATGCCGAAAATGAGAATGGATTTGGTGTCATACGAGAGATGGTAGGGCATGGAATCGGTAAAAAACTCCATGAACCGCCAGAAATCCCGAACTATGGGAAAAGAGGGAAAGGACCGGTACTTCATGAAGGATTAGTTATAGCTATTGAGCCTATGATCAATCTGGGAAGCAGGGAGGTAGTCCTCAAAAAGGACGGATGGACCCTTATAGCCCGGGATTTAAAACCGTCGGCTCATTATGAGCATACCATTGCCATTCGGAAGGACAAAGCGGACGTGCTTTCAGACCACCAGGTGATAGACATGGCGGTAAAAAATAACGGTAATTTGACCGAAGTATGGATAAAAAAGTAGATATTTGCACTCCAAAATCAAAAAATGGCTAAACAGCAGGTCATCAAACAAGATGGAATTATTGAAGAAGCCCTGTCAAATGCCATGTTCAGAGTCAGGTTGGAAAATGATCACATGCTGATCGCTACCATCTCTGGCAAGATGAGGATGAATTATATAAGGATATTGCCGGGAGATAAAGTATCAGTGGAAATGTCACCGTACGATTTATCAAGGGGCAGGATTACATACAGGTATAAATAATTATCAGGCTGTATCGCCTGCCAAAAGAAAAGAATATGAAAGTCAGAGCTTCAATAAAGAAAAGATCAGTTGACTGCAAGATTGTCAGACGGAAGGGTAGGCTTTATATCATTAATAAAAAGAACCCAAAATTTAAGCAGCGTCAGGGCTGATAAAACACATATAACTATATGGCGAGGATAGCAGGCATAGATCTACCGAGGAATAAGAGAGGCATCATAGGCCTCCAGTATATTTTTGGCATTGGCAATAGCCGGGCAAAGAAAATCCTTGAACAACTTTCCATTGATGAGAGTGTAAAAGTTCAGGACTGGTCCGATGACAATGTCATGAACATTTCCCGGATCGTGCAGGAGCAGTTCAAAGTTGAGGGCGAACTTCGGTCAGAAGTGCAGCTCCACATCAAGCGACTTATGGACATCGCGTGTTACAGGGGGCTAAGGCATCGTAAAGGCCTGCCGGTTCGCGGACAGAGAACCAAAACGAATGCCCGTACCCGAAAGGGTAAACGTAAAACGGTGGCTAACAAAAAGAAAGCAACTAAATAATCACACTCTTAAATCGATGATGAGATTTTTTGAATTCATTCTCTCTGCGTCATAAAGAAGAAATCAAAAATCCAAAATCAAAATCAAAATCAAAATCGCAATTTGAATAATGGCTAAAACAATAAAAAAAGTAGCTAAAAAGCGAAAAGTCAAAGTTGAATCTGACGGAAAAGCTTTCATCCAGGCCACTTTCAACAATATCATAGTCACGGTCACCAATCGTGCCGGACATGTTGTATCCTGGGCTTCTGCTGGTAAGGCAGGGTTCAAAGGATCAAAGAAGAATACACCCTATGCTGCCCAGGTGGCTGCATCTTCAGCAGCTCAGGAGGCTTATGACGCAGGTATGAGATCTGCTGAAGTATTCGTAAAAGGACCCGGATCCGGTCGGGAAGCGGCTATCAGAGCCATCGATGCAGTCGGAGTCAGAGTATCCCGTATTCAGGATCTTACCCCGGTTCCTCACAATGGATGTCGTCCCCCTAAAAGAAGAAGAGTCTGAAAACCGCTGATTGCGAAACGAATTTTTTTCATTCTATTGATTATTAAAAGATATGGCAAGATATACCGGACCTACCACTAAGAAAGCCAGAGCCTTAGGTGAGATGATCTTTGGCTTTGACAAAAGTTTTGAGCGTAAAAAATATCGCCCGGGCCAACACGGAAATTCAAAGCGACGCCGCCAGAAATCAGAGTATGCGCTTCAACTGCTTGAAAAGCAGAAAGCAAAATATACATATGGGGTTCTTGAGCGTCAGTTCAGGAACATCTTTGAAAAAGCTTCTTCTAAAAGTGGCGTTACGGGTACAGTTCTCCTTCAACTTCTTGAATCAAGGCTGGACAACACGATTTTTAGGTTAGGTGTAGGCAGGACAAGAAGAGCTGCCCGTCAGTTGGTTTCTCATAAGCATGTGCTTGTAAATGGTGACCTGGCATATATCCCTTCTCACCAGTTAAAACCAGGTGATGTGGTTTCTGTCAGAGGCAAATCGCAACATATAGAAGTGATTACAGACAATGTTGCTGCTAAAACGGATATCCGCAAATTTCCATGGTTGGAATGGAATCCGGACAGAATGGAAGGCAAATTCCTGACCTATCCTGAACGTGATGACATTCCTGAAAAAATCAACGAACAGTTGATTGTCGAGTTGTATTCTAAATAATCAAGGATCGATCAGCTCTCGGGCGGACCGTATTCCTGATTTTTTCTTTTATATAAATTATTCCACACGAAATCGTCTTTATGAGCATCTTGAATTTTCAAAAGCCGGATAAAATTTTACTCCAGAAAGCCACTGACTTTCACGGACAATTCGAATTTAGACCACTTGAACCCGGATTTGGCCAAACGATCGGAAATTCACTCCGCCGTGTTTTACTTTCTTCACTTGAAGGATATGCTATCTCAGCAATTCGCATCGCTGGTGTCGATCACGAGTTTTCAAGCATACCGGGTGTTGTTGAGGATGTAGTTGATATTATTCTTAATATCAAACAAATCAGGTTGAAGAGTACGCTGAAAGGTGACAAATCAAATGAGCACCAGATCTACATTACCATAAGCGGACAGGATGAATTCCACGCTAAAGACATTGAATCAAAAACCAATGTTTTCAAGGTGATGAATCCTGAGCTTCTTATTTGCCGCATGGAGCCTTCTGTCAATCTTGAGTTAGAGATGACCATCACCAAGGGAAGGGGATATGTTCCCGCTGAAGAAAATATGCCTGAAAATGCACCTATCGGAGTCATTCCTGTGGATGCCATTTATACGCCTATCAAAAAAGTAGCTTACCAGGTATCGAATACCCGGGTTGGTCAGCGAACGGACTACGAAAAGCTCAGCATTGAAGTGGAAACAGATGGCACGATCCATCCTGAAGAAGCTATAAAAGAAGCCAGCCGTATCATGATTCAGCACCTGATGCTGATCACAGATGAGCACATCACGTTCGATGATAAAGTGGGTAAGGAAGATGGCATAGTCAACGAACATATATTGAGTATGCGCAAATTGCTCAAGACCTCCTTAGAGGATCTTGATCTATCGGTGCGTGCATATAATTGTCTTAAAGCTGCCAAAATCAATTCACTTGCTGAATTGGTGAGGTTTGATACACATGAATTGCTGAAGTTTAGAAACTTCGGAAAGAAATCTTTGGTGGAAATAGAGGAACTCCTCCAGATTAAAGGATTAACCTTCGGAATGGATTTGTCGAAATACAAACTGGACGAAGATTAGTAGATCCTTTTGATCGAAATTGCAGTAACCTTCCTTTGGCTTTTTTGCCGGGTGCTGCGGAGTCATTAATTCATTTAACCAACATTCAACGGTCATGAGACACGGTAAGACATTTAATCACCTCGGACGGAAAGCAGGCCATCGCGCGGCTTTATTGATGAATTTGAGCCTTGCTCTCATTCAGCACAAACGTATCTTCACTACAGTGGCTAAAGCCAAAGCTTTGAAAAAATACATTGAACCTTTAATCACAAAATCAAAGGACAATACTACTCACAACCGAAGAACTGTATTTGCCTATCTCAGCAACAAAGAGGCGGTCACAGAATTATTCTCTACGATTGCTACCAAAATCGGCACGAGACCCGGAGGATATACACGTGTGATTCGGACCGGATTCCGTAAGGGAGATGGCGCGGAAATGGCTATGATTGAATTAGTTGATTTTAATGAGTTATACACGAACGTGAAGCGTCGAAGAAGTGAGGTTGCTACCACTACCGACAAAACCAAGGTGAAGAGAACCAGAAGAGGTAAAGGTAAGTCCGCAACAGCAACGGCAACAACCACTACTGCAGTCGCTTCAACGGAAACTTCTGCATCGACAGAGGAGGAATAATCACATTTTGATATACTATACCAAAAGGGTTTCGATCGTATCGGAACCCTTTTTTGTGCCTCTTTATGTCCGTGTCCAATTCAGATCATTGCCGAATGCTTAGTTACCTAAGTACGGTTTGTTAGATGCCAAATGGTCTACGGACTATACCTAATCATCCAAGTTTTTTCAATTTTCTAGTCCCGTATCCGGCATCCTTTTATCCGGCATCCTTTTATCCGGCATCGAAACTATCACCTCTACCACCCAATGACGTAGACGAAAGCAATTCCAAAATTCATTATAATTTTTCCTATATATTTGTGCCCCTGAATGTAAGTGTTATAGATATGCGATCAGATTCTGCTGCTTCGGCAGCCTTACTACTTTTAGAAGACGGATTGTATTTCACCGGTAAAGCTGCAGGCAAACCCGGAACTGCAACCGGCGAACTTTGTTTTAATACAGGGATGACAGGTTACCAGGAAATTTTCACCGACCCTTCATACTTTGGCCAGATCCTGGTCACAACGCATGTGCACATTGGTAACTACGGTATTAAGAAAGATGATGTAGAAAGCGGCCACATGCAGATAAACGCATTGGTTTGCAAGACGTTTGTAGATGAATATAGCAGGGCATTAGCAGATCAATCGATTCAGTCTTATTTTGAAAATGAAGGCAAGCTCTGTATACATGGGATCGATACCAGGGCCATCGTAAGGCATATCAGAAGCAAAGGAGCGATGAATGCCATCGTATCCAGTGAAGAAACTGATATAGAAATTCTGAAGCAGAAGCTTAAAGAAGTGCCTTCAATGGAAGGACTGGAATTGGCCTCAATGGTTTCAACTAGGAACGCATATGAAGCCGGAAATCCAGATTCAAAATACAGGATCTCAGCATTGGATTTTGGTATCAAGGCTAATATTTTAAAATGCCTTACAGATCGTGGCTGTTATGTAAAAGTCTTCCCTGCCAAATCATCCTTCGAGGAATTAATGGCATTTTCTCCTGATGGAATTTTTCTTTCAAATGGTCCGGGTGATCCTGCTACCATGACATACGCTATCAAGACCATCACAAGACTTGTGAATTCGGAGATTCCTGTCTTTGGGATCTGCCTGGGTCATCAGCTTCTGGCCCTGTCACAGGGAATCCCGACATATAAGATGCATCATGGGCATAGAGGCATCAATCATCCTGTGCTCAATTTAATTACAGGGCTTTGCGAAATCACCACACAGAACCATGGATTTGGTGTTTCACCAGGAGAAATTTCTAAATACAGTGACATAGTGAATGTCACGCATGTGAACCTCAATGACCAGACTATTGAAGGATTGAGTGTAAAAGGCAGGCCTGCATTTTCAGTTCAATATCATCCTGAATCTACTCCGGGCCCTTATGATTCCAGGTACTTGTTTGATGATTTCATCTCCCTGATTGAACGGGCTAATTGATAAATTATATTTTCTCCCAAACCTGTTTTTTGCCATTGTTGAATGTGAACATGAGATAATTATTTTCTCTGTAGTATTCCGCATAGGCCTGCCAACCGCTGCCGTCACTTATCCACATTACTCGTTTTTCTGACTTCCAGTTCCCACGTTCTACCTTGCCATCTCCTGAGTCCATGGAAGCATCCGGACCACCTCCTGCTGTGCGGCCTTCACTATAGATGAAGCTACCATCAGGATTTATCTGCATTTGCCAGTCGGTAGCAAAGCTGAATTCACCGCTGACATAACTTTCTGTATGTCGCCAGTTCCCGACAAGAGATGGATCATGCTGGCTATCGCGAGCTGAAGGATTTGTTGATCCGGATTGGGAAGGGTTTGTATTGCTCTGCGCTTCATTTCTGTTTTTGGTGAATACAAAATCCATTTTTTCTTTAAGTCCGCTGGATGGATTAATATCATTGATAGTAAGTGTAAGATGTTCTCCTGAGAGAGAAACGCTGAAGGGAGCTGATTCCTGATTCTGTATATCAGTCATAGTGCCCTCACAAAAAGTTCCTTCTATATCCCCCTGAAGATTGAAAAGATAGCCGCCTGCATCCACGGAAGCTTTCCATTGATGGCTATTTGCCTGACCAGAAATAGTAGTGGCGACACCCACAAGACTTCCATTAAAATCACCATCCCATTCTGATGTTTGTGCTATGATGATGTAACTTGTAAACATGAGTGTCACTAAAGAAAATATCTGCATTATAAATACATTTTAGTATGATTTCTTTTAATAGGACAAGCTAAGTTATTTGAACATATACACTGGAACAATTGAGAAAATGATCTCCACCGATTTTTGCATGATGCTAAAAATGACTCTTGAAAATTCCAAAATCAATTTTACCTTCACAAATCAATATATTAACTTTTTTTCATTCTTCATTCTTCACTCGGTTGCTGAGCTGCGCCGTGGTGAGCAGGTTGTGCAAAGGATGCGTGAGTCGAATCCATAGCACAAGGATGAGTTTAGCAAGTCGAAACATCACTTTTCACTTTTCATTCTTCATTTTATGAGTGCCATTATAGACATCATAGCCCGCGAAATCCTGGATAGCAGAGGAAACCCTACTGTTGAAGTTGAAGTTATCACAGAATCAGGGGTTGCAGGACGTGCCGCCGTGCCATCGGGAGCATCTACAGGAAAACATGAAGCTGTTGAATTGAGGGATGGAGATCCCACTCGTTACCTTGGAAAAGGGGTACTCGATGCCTGCAGAAATGTGGAGGAAAAAATAGCAGAACAGCTGATCGGAATGGATGTCTCAGAACAGTTGGAAATTGATCAGGCAATGATCGATCTTGATCCTAATCTCAATAAATCAGGAATAGGTGCGAATGCTATGTTGGGTGTCAGTCTCGCTGTCGCGAAAGCTGCTGCAGCAGAGCACCATCAGCCACTCTTCCGATATATCGGAGGTGTCAGCGCACATGTCCTTCCTGTGCCTATGATGAATATTCTCAATGGAGGATCCCATGCTGACAACAGCATTGACTTTCAGGAATTCATGATTATGCCGGTAGGTGCTGATCATTTCAGAGATGCATTGCGCATGGGAGCCGAGGTGTTTCATCATTTGAAAAAAGAGCTGCATGATGGTGGATATTCCACAAATGTAGGTGATGAAGGGGGTTTTGCTCCGAACTTTAAATCCAATGAACAAGCTATTGAAATGGTGTTGAAAGCCATTGAAAAAGCCGGATTCAGGCCGGGAGAAGATATCGTAATAGCACTTGATGCTGCAGCTTCTGAATTTTATGATGAGGAAGAAAAAACATATGTCTTCAAGAAATCGAATGGTCAAAAAAAATCATCAGATGAAATGGTGGCATATTGGGCATCCTGGTGTGATAAGTATCCTATTTTCTCCATTGAAGATGGGCTTGATGAGGACGACTGGGATGGATGGAAAAAGCTGAACACGACATTAGGAGACAGAGTGCAGCTTGTCGGTGATGACCTCTTTGTCACGAATGTTGAGCGATTAACTTTAGGTATAGAGCGGCAGAGTGCCAATAGCATTCTTATAAAATTGAATCAGATAGGCACCTTGTCAGAGACCATAGAGGCTGTCCAACTTGCCACGCGCAACAGTTTCACTTCCATCATCAGTCATAGAAGCGGTGAAACAGAAGATGTCACTATTGCAGATCTTTCCGTTGCATTGAATACAGGACAGATTAAAACAGGTTCGCTTTCCAGGTCGGAGAGAGTCGCAAAATACAATCAGCTTTTGCGTATTTGTGATGTCCTGGGAGATGCTGCATTTTATCCCGGACTATCGTTGCTGAGCAGATAACCGACCTTTTAATCAAATAAATTATACCCCTTTAAATTGGAATTGCCGGTTGGCACAGGTATTGTTATACAATGGCTAACATATCATTGGATTATTTTCCCTTTTACATATCCGGTCCGGCACCTATACAAATTATGATCCCTGAACGGGAGGCAGGAGGATATGGAGCATTTTTAATTATGTCCACAT
>JBDSPM010000401.1:0-9910 GCA_039930325.1 Saprospiraceae bacterium | reverse complement strand
CTGGAGTACCTAAAATCGTTTTACACCATCCTGTATTGGCGGTTGAAGCCGGAGATGACTTTATGGCACCCTTTCACAAAGCCGCGAAAGGAGAATTTGATAAACAGTTCGTGGTCGTATTTGAAGGCTCTGTGGCTAATGAAAGATTAAATGATGAAAACGGAGGTTATTTTTCCGGATGCGGGACACGGGAGGTGAATGGTGAAACCCAACCACAGCCAACGGCTGATTTATTGGGCTTGCTTGCTCCGTATGCCGCTGCTATCATCGCTATTGGTACTTGCGCTACCTGGGGAGGAGTTCCCGCAGCTGCAGGTAATGTGACAGGCTCTATGGGTCTCATGGATTTTTTGGGTGAAAATTACAGAAGCACATTAGGGCTTCCTGTAGTCAACATTCCCGGATGTGCGCCCGTGGGCGATAATTTCACCGAGACCGTTGCCGCCGTACTACTCTATCTGCAGGGCATCGGGCCATTACCAGAATTTGATAGTCTGGGCAGGCCTGCATGGCTTTTTACAGATACCGTACACCAAGGCTGCACGCGAGGAGGGTTTTTTGAGGAGGGTATTTTTGCAAAAGAATATGGAGATAAGGAATGCCTGGTAGATATCGGTTGTTGGGGACCTGTGGTTCAATGCAATATCAATAAGCGAGGCGCTATTAATCATGTGGGGGGATGTATGAATGTGGGTGCACCATGCATCGGTTGCACCATGCCTGGTTTTCCTGATGCGTTTGCTCCATTTTATGTCAAACCTCCAGGAACACTTATCTCTTCAAACGTTTCCAGAGCCACCGGATATTTTATCCGGAACCTGAGGAGATTTTCAATGATGTATGGTAACAGAACACCCATCTGGAATAAGAAGGATCATGTCCCTTCAGGTTGGGGACACGTAGACTCACCCAGCACCTTGCAAAAAGTTGGGCACTACTTTTATCAGAAAATACAGTTTATGAATAATGTTCAACCGGGACATGCTAAAATGAACGGCAAACCTGCGAGCAAGGTAAAGGATACTGCAAAAGAAAAGATGCACACATGAACGATGCTGCTTATTATCAACAATTCTATATAGGTCTTGCCATAGCCGGTGCGCTGGTAGTTGTGGCTGCGGTCTTGCTTTTGCTGATATGGATGTCGGCCAGAAGAATTCTGAAATTAGCCGTAATTGCATTAGGGGTCGTCATCCGGATCAAAGAAAATACAATGATCATCTGGGCTTTGCAGGAAACGAATAACAAAGCAATCAATATTTTGACTGAAGCCGAAACCATTGAGCAAAGAGCAGGGATGGTGTCTGAAGCTTTTCATGAAACCGAACAAGCTAAATAACTGGGTAATGGAAACAGGAAGCGAGGAAGCAATCATCACCATCTGGTCAATATCTCTTGTCTTGGGACTGGTAGTAACCTGCGTGGTTGCTATTTTATTAATCCTTATTCGCAATACAGCGAAAAAAATAAATGCCGGTGCCGAACAAATTTGGATCGAGGGAAAATTAGTGGCCAATAATACCATTCAGATCCCCATTTTTTTAACCGTAACTAATCAGGTAGTCGCTAAAATCTATGATACGGCAGTTAATATAATTGGAAAATCGGCATCCATTCAACAGCACGCAGAATCATGTCCCGGATGCCCTGCATGTGTATTAAACCATCATAAATAGACAGGGTATGCAAACGACATTAATGTTACTCACAATCGTCCTGGTGTTGATTTTCGTTTTCACCGTCATCATTATTGTCACGCAAATCAGACTTGTATTGGTTAGCATTGGTGGGGACGGGAGAAGCTTTCTTGCAAAGTTGCGGTTAGGGCTCCGGGCTATTGAAACAGAAACGGGACACCTTCCGGTTGAGGTCACCAAACTCAACGAGGCTTTGGCAAATACGGGAGCCGGATTGAAAGTGGTGAACAAAAATTTAGAAGACACAATTCAGGCTGCTTTAAAACAAAAAAACGTTTAGGATGTCAAGTGTAGATATACTCTGGACAATATTATTGGTAGTGGCAGTTGTGGTGCTTGGGCCGATCATTCGGTTACTGCACAAAACACTGATGGCTGCCAATAGCATAGAACGCTATTTAAGAGAAATGAAAGAAGCCGGCTTTGGCATTGCGGGCAATACTGAACATATAAAAGCGCTGAACAGTACAATAGAAGTAGCAGTGGATATCCTCGAATCGGCTGGCAAGATCAATAGCAATGCTGAAACTATTGAGGTTACCTTAGCTGGCAGAGCCGCAAAAAATAATTAATAATAAAAGCATGGCAGACTATTTATTCATTGCTACCCTTGTTATAGTCGCGCTCGTCGTGATCGTGCTGGTTATCTACCTCATCGGTATTATCATCGCCTTACGAAAAGCGGGCAATCATCTTGCGGACTTAGCAGGCGGGCTGCAAAAAATTGAGCAGGATACTGGACCGCTAGCTGGTCATCTCACAACGATCAATGGCGCATTGGATACATTGCTTGGAGGGCTTTCTTCTGTCAACCAGCATCTGGGTGCAATCGCCGGAGTTTTAAAATTGTAAAAGAAATAGTATGTGTTTTAAAAATTTGCCCATTGAGTTTGATGCAGAAGGTAATGCATACTTAAAAGAAGGTGTAGCTAACCCGTATTCCTATGAGGTGGTTGACCTCGGTAAAAACGAGGATAAGCTGAAGGACCTGTTAGGGAAAAATGGGTTTATTAAAAATGTGGATTACGATCCAGTTACACGGGTAGCCGGAGCGCTTGCGTTTCATAGCGTGGTCGACCTTGAGCAAAAAAAAGTGATCTCAAGTAATTCAATGGCTACGCTGTTCAGGGGGTATGAAATTATATTAAAAGGAAGGGACCCGCTTGATGCTGCATACATCAGCAGTAGAGCTTGTGGTGTTTGTGGTGGTGTTCACGCAGCAGTTTCTGCGTTGGCTATTGAAATGGCTATAGATTTAAAACCACCGCCATTAGCGATTGTCATGCGTAACCTATTGTTGGCATTAGAATATCTCTACGATCATCCGCTGCATTTATTCCTGCTCTCAGGCCCTGATTATTCTGAGCAACTGGTGTTGGAAACCAATCCCGAAATTGTTGAAAAAGCAAAAACGGCGCCGGCAAAAAACCGGGCGGTTCATGGGTATCAAACCATACTTGATATCATGAAAGATCTAAATCCGCTCACCGGTAAGCTTTATATCGAAGCACTCGAAATGACGCGCGTGGCCAGAGAAGCCTATGTGGTCATTGGTGGAAAATATCCTCACCCGCAATCGGTAGTGCCTGGTGGCCTTTCTGTCACCATGAACATCACGGTATTAAATGAGATCTATCACCGCCTCATCAAATTCTTTGACTACGGCCAGAAAGTAGTAGGCATTTGGGATGATGTGTTCGACTTCTTTTTAGAATGCAATCCTGATTATGCACAGCTTGGTGTCCGCCCTGCTACAATGATTGATACCGGCGTTTGGGATCACCCGGATCATTATGATGCGTCGTATGCAAATTGTGAGGCCTGGGGTAATGCACGATGGTCAACTCCCGGTGTAATTATAAATGGAGAATTGGTCACTACCAATCTTCAGCAAATAAATGTGGGTCTTGAGGAATTTGTAGAGCACTCTTACTATGAACAATGGGACGGAAGCCGGTTCAAAGAAGATCAAGCAGGCAACCCTTTAAGCCCTAACCATCCCTGGAATAAGGAGACCATCGCTAAGCCCGGTAAGCAAAGCTGGCGCGACCGGTAGACGTGGGACACCTGCCCGACATGGGATCGCAATTGTGTAGAAGCAGGCGCATATGCGCGGCTTTACATTACTGCGATGGCAGACAAAATGATTGAAAGGCGATTTATCGAGCCTACAGGCCATAGCCTGAAAATGAAAGTGCCAGCGCATAAATTACCTGCTGCCCAACTGGAATGGCATATTCCTGAATTATGGAATGCATTCGAACGAAACCGCGCAAGGGCATATGCCATTCCGTATTCCGCTTTGGTTGCATTGGACAATTGGTATATGGCACAAGACCTTTTGCGTAAAGGAGATACCAGGATGTCAACTCCTTTTAAGATTCCAACCAAAGGAACTCAGATTGGTGTAGGTTTTTGGGGCGCAGGCCGGGGATTTTTAACACATCATCTTATTATTGACAATGGGGTGATTTCTAATTACCAGATCCTTACTCCCTCCACCTTAAATGCAGCTCCTCATACGCCATGGGGTGCGCCGGGCCCATATGAAGAGGCCGTCTTAAATACACCTATTCTTGAGCAGATCGATCCTGACAAAAAATTTAAAGGCATCGATATATTGAGGGCCATCCGGAGCTTCGATCCATGTATGCCTTGCACTACTCATATCCAGGTTGCGGATAGTGATTATATGGTAGTGAGAGAAGTAACTACCTGTGCATGCGGTATTGAATGAGTATAATGAAACGCATTCTTATCGGCACCATAGGATATCATAACCTGGGAAATCATTCACTGGGTCCTGCACTTTTATCTACGCTTCAGGCTTTAAAATGGCCGGATGGAGTGGACGTAGAGGAAATGAATTGGGGCCCGATAGCCATCGTGCAAAAGTTTCAAACACTAAAGTCGCCTTATGCCAGGGTGATCCTATTGGCGGCTATCGAACGGCAAGACAGATCTATAGGCGATATAGATACATTTAGATGGATGGGCAGATTGCCGGATGACGAGATGATACAGGCTTGTGTAGGTGATGCAGTTACAGGAGTGATTTCTGTAGAAAACCTGCTGATCATCGGTGAACATTTTAAAATATGGCCTGAAGAAACTTTTATAGTGGACATAGAGCCGGGCCCGGAACTAGCCGGAATTGATTTTACTTCAGAGGTGGAAAAAGCAATACCCGATATTATCAACACCATTCGTCATCTTTGTGATATCCCTGCTGCTGAAGCTGTGGCGTATAAAAAAATATTCGGGGATGCTTTAACAGGCGCATAATGGAAGATAATCACAATGCCAATCAGGAATTAAATGCACTATTCTGGAAAGAAGAAATTCTGCAGGTATTGTATTGGATGGAAGGCGAGGAATTAGGTGAAGAGATATCCTTTGAAAAATTAGTGGCTTTACTGAATACCAGTTCTGATCATTTGCAAAAACAGCTTGTCCGCAATGAAGAAGCAGGCCTGATAAAAAGAAATAGCGGAGCGCACAATGAAACCTTTACCGTAGGCCTGACACCTGCAGGTAAAAAAGAAGCCGGACTAATTTTTAAAAATGCTTTTGAAGGCATGCAGAAAGCCGGGCATGGGGAATGTGGACCTGATTGTGAATTCTGCTACCAGGATGGAGAGAAGCTTGAAAATTGTGTTCATAACTGTGCCGAAAATCATGCGCACAAATACCACTAAACCTATTTTTCAAAAGCGCATGAATCATATTCTGTTAAGCGACATCGAATACCAGGACCTTGCCGTGAAAACGCAACAGCTGATTGATGAAGCAGATCAACTTCCCGAATCCTATGCAAAAGAAATCATTTTTACCCTCCTTGAAAAATTTGACTTGTTGCATCGTGAATCATTGTCACGCCTGTTAAAAATCATACAGGAAAAGTCCCCTGCTTTGCTGAATGAAATGGAAAAAGATTTTGCCGTCCAATCCATTTTCACACTCTATGATCTATTTGAAATCAAGCAGGAGACATCTCACGCACCGCCATTGTCCCTGAAGGATGCACTCCATGAAATAGAAAGTAAAATCAGGATGCCGATCTGGATCCCGGCCGGCAACGTAAGCGAATTGGAACCAGGGCAAATTTATTTCAGGGAATTCGAAGGCGTAAAAGTTCTCATCTGTATAGTTGATGATGAATTGGTTGCCTATCAAAGCAACTGTCCCGGCTCCATTCTATCCATGGAATTTGGAAAAATTGAAAATGGAAATTTATTATGCCCATGGCATGGTTGTATTTACGATTTACGCACAGGTATCAAGGCAGGGGATAAAAAGACCATACTCAAAAGACATCCTGTAACAATGAAAGAAGATGGCCGGTTTTTAGTGGGATTTAATATCTGACATGTCACCGGAAAAAGGACCTAAAATTTTAATTGCCGGTGTTGGAAATGAATTACGGCAGGATGATGCTTTTGGTGTGCTGTTAGCTAAAAAATTGCAAGACGAAGCGGGCTTTCCGGATTACGTGAGAGTAATGGAGATAGGTTCGGCAGGTATACATCTTGTACAACAATTGTTTGATAAGTATGATGTACTGGTATTGCTTGATGTGGTCAGCTGGGGAGGTGAAGCAGGCACGGTTTATTTTAAAGATATAGACGTCAGGGACATACGTCAATTACCTCCGGAGGAAAAAAACGAATTCATGGCGGATATGCATTACATAAATCCATTAAAAGCACTGATGCTGGCTAAAGCACTGGATGTGTTCCCAACAAAAGTATTTTTTTTGGGATGTGAGAGCGCAGAGCATGAAGAGATAGGGTTCGAACTAAGCCCCGCTGTAAGCAAAGCAATCCCTGAGGCTTTTACTAAAATTATTACCTGGTTTGAAAATTTCAAAAAAGAAGGAATTAAGACTGCGCCAGTTCAATAAATATTCTGCAGCTTTAATTTAAGGTGCCCGGGCAATTACTTTAACTCAACTTTTTCAGTCAGAAAATCCCAGTGCGCAAGCACTAGCGTAAACCGGTATTGCTCATCTTTCGCCAATTTGTCCAGGTCAGTGTAAAGTTCTTTTTTATAAGGATCGGTAAGGGCGTGGTCCAGAGCGAGGCCTACATTTTTATAAACAATAATTACCCTGAAATCCCAGCGGGTATCTTCTCCGCTATGCATTTTTGGTTTTTCTGCCACAATGCTGATGATATCTCCATGCTCTTTTGCCTTTTTTAGCAATGGATAATGATTGGCCTTCCACAAGTCAATAAATTCTTTAGCATAACCCCATTTCATCTTGTAGTAACTCTCAAAAGTTGAGTATTCATCTGATGCGTTAGTGGTTTGTCCGGACAGGGAACGCCCAAAGGAAAAAAATAAAATGATCAAACCAGGTATCACGAGCGATTTTGGATACCGGAATATGAATGAATTTCTCATAAAGCGTTATTTAAACATGACCTCATTATTCATTAATCAATTTTTCCACGAGCCGAGTGATACTGTCAACAGCCTTTGACGAATCTGTATAATCCATAACAGAAATCCCTGAATTGTCCGCCTCACTTATTGTTTCGTCGTATGGGATAATGACATCCACCGGCAAGCCAATCTTTTCGCAGTACTGAAGAATAGCTGCTTCCTCATCGGGTGTTTTAACTTTATTGGCGACTACTGCTATTTTATTAATTCCAAGTTCTTTGGCAAGCCGGAAAAAACGTCCACCGGCTTCCAATGACCGGAAGTAAGGTTCCATCACTATGAATAACACGTCGACATACATGGCAGTCCCCCGTTTCATATTTTCAAGTGAAGCCTCTGTGTCAAGCACGGTCGTGTACCCATTATCCTCAAGTGCGGTATGGATTACCTCCCTGACTGTAGCAT
Organism: Saprospiraceae bacterium; assembly: GCA_039930325.1. Lineage (GTDB taxonomy): Bacteria > Bacteroidota > Bacteroidia > Chitinophagales > Saprospiraceae > Opimibacter. The sequence continues at coordinate 2,360 of JBDSPM010000401.1, read as the reverse complement.
GCGAGCTGCACATGCAGCCCGTGCCGGCATGATCCGGTTGACCCACCATCAGCAGTGTGACATTGTCCGGAGCATCTAATCCAAACTCTTCTACCACATTTGCAAATGAAGTATTCAGTTTGATATATTTTCTTCCACCCATTTCCTCCACCTTATCCATAAGATCGGCAGTGATGGGTCTTGCCTTTTCTCCATCAGTCCCCATGCCAAGGACTATTGATAGATTAGGATTAGGATCTCCGTCGATCGCCAATACCTGGATACCTTTTCTTCCAAGCACCCTGCATAGTATTCCACTGAAAGTGGTTTTGCCCACACCTCCTTTTCCACATACTGCAATTCTCATATTGATTGATTTTACTTCGTAGTTTTTATTGCAGTGGAAGATCAGCTAAAGAGATCATCCATGTCACCGGTGCCTTCCAGAAATTTCAATGTTTTATTAGCTTCCTCTTCATCTATTACACTGAGCGCTACACCTACATGTACTAACACATAATCACCTTCCTTTGCCTCTGGCAGCAATTCAAGATTGGTTTCTTTAATGATTCCGCCAAAGGATACTTTACCGGTTCGCATCACGCCTTTCTCAACGTTCGCGACGGCCAATATTTTACCAGGTATTGCAAGACACATTTTACTGATTTAAAAGATGATTAGTTTACGTTCTATCCTTTTCCAAAAGACACCAAAGATAACCTAAGGATATCGCAATAGCTGAAGCTATTTAGGGAGTGTATTCAGTGATTCTTCTATGGCTTTTATTTCTTTCTCATCCTTGAGGGTGCGCCAGATAGTCAATGCCTGCTGATAATAGTGAGTTGCATTCATACGGTCATTTTTTTTGGAAAAATAATCCGCCAGCAGCACGGCCGTTCTTGCTTCTTCAGGGGTATTAACGGTATTCTTCCATTGCTGTAAAGATAGCTGATACATGGAAACAGCTTTTTCATCCTGTCCTACTCTCATTAAACTGTTGCCATAGTCCCGCAAAATGACAGCCTTTATGGAAGGCCGTTTAGAGTGCTCAATCATTTTCAGCGCTTGCTCAAAATTAGAAACGGCCTGTTCGGCATTGCCTAAATACGAATAGAGGTCACCAATATTCATGTGCGTAAATGCTTCCTGGTCGGTATCATTCAATTTTCGCGAATAGGGAAGTGAATTGAGATTGTAATCCAAGGCTTTCTGATACTCTTTTTGAATTTCATATATCCGCCCTATCACCAGCAATGAAAATCCTGCTGAACGGGAATCCCCCAATTGATTCCACAGCGGAATCAGCCTGTTGAATACTTCAATCGATTGATCATATTGTTTAAGCCTGCTCAGCACAAAAGCCATAGACCTTAATGTCTGTGCGTATTGAAAAGTATCTCGAAGACGAAGCCAGTCCGTCAATGCCAATTCGTATTGTGAAATGCTTTGCGCCCTGGTGTCAGCTTTTGCTCTCAGCTTATCTGCTTTTTGCATGGCGGCTAAAGCCATGAACCAATCCATGTCTTTTTCGGCAGCCTTTTCCTTTTTTACGAGGCTCAATTCATAGGTTCCGCTGTCCGCATATTTTTGGGCAGTATAGATTTCTATGGAATACGTTGTTTTTTCTTTACTTAAAATGTAAATGTTTTCTGCACCCAACTCACCTGTAGGCGAATCAAATAGCTCCATAAATAGTCCATCTGAAGAAGAAACTTTTGCGATCAGATCTATTCCATATTGTTCTGCTTTTATATGAAGCATTTCACCTGGAAGTAATTCAACACTATAGCGATGCGTTTCTCCTGCTTTTAGCACCCTTTTTATGCTTTGGCCCGCACCGAATTTCGTATCGAGGTTAGTTGAGCTTGTACTCGAGGTTTTGCAGGACGACATTGAAATAAGAAACCATCCCGAGACCATGAACATCATGAAATATTTCATCATTAAAAATAATTTTTAGAATGATTGATTTTTATGTTTCCGTTGGAATCGCTTGTTTCTTATTTCGAAAAAATGCAATATAATATACAAGAATGCCGGACACCAAAAGGCATAATGTATATAATAGCTGCAATCCTGTGCTGCCGGATAAAATCAATATACAGAATAATATGCTGATAGCGGCAATGGATTTCCCTGCAGGCAGCAGAAAAGCAGCTGGCGCCATATTTTGCATCTTTCTCAATTTGATCATGGAGGCGCAGGTAATGATATAAATTAATAAGGTGCCTATGGCATTTACAGTGAGCAGGAATAGGAGCGTATTCGTAAGCGTTAATAGTAACATTAGTCCGCAGGTGATAAATAAGGCTATGTGTGGAGTTTGAAAACGCGGATGAACTTTGCGCATAAATGCCGGAAGCAGATTTTTTTCGGCCATT